>NZ_JBFBLA010000010.1:110876-178528 GCF_040702485.1 Arthrobacter sp. NPDC080031 | reverse complement strand
AGCTAAGACCCACAGCGCCGATGGTACTGCACCCGGGAGGGTGTGGGAGAGTAGGACACCGCCGGACAACCATTCACGGCCAGGCCCCGACACACACGTCGGGGCCTGACCCATTTAACAACACACGAACCGCACCCGCCCCGGCCCCCACCCCGAAACCCCGGCTCACCTATCAACGGTTCCAGGCGGACCCCGGCTCACATATCAACGGTTCCAGGCGGACCCCGGCTCACATATGAGCCGGAAATCCCACACCCCGGCTCACATATCAACCGTTCCGGGCGGACCCCGGCTCACATATCAACGGTTCCGGGCGGACCCCGGCTCACCTACGAGCCGCACCGGCCCGCCGGCCTCCACCCGCCGCCCACCAGACGTGAGCGGGCGTCCCGCCGAAACCGGCTATATGTGAGCCGGCGTCCGGCCAGGACCCGGTCATATGTGAGCGGGCGTCCGGCCAGGAGCGGGCATAAGTGAGCCGGCGTTTGAGGGGAGCGGGGTTGGGGCCGGAGCCGGGCGCTTCGCCGGGCGGTAAAGTTGGTGCACATGGAGAGCCTCTTTAGTCACCTCGCGCCGGACGCCGAACCGCAGCCTGAGCCATCCGGCGAGCTGGACCCCGTAGTATGCACGGTCGTCGTGCCTTCTCCGGTGGCACATGCCTTCATGGGCTTTACCGATCACCCGCATCTCTGGTGGCCGATGGAGGACCACAGCGTCTACGGGGCAGGCTCGCACGTTGAGTTCGAGGAGAATTTGATCCTGGAGACTGCTGACGATGGACGCACCTCGATATGGGGCACGATTGACGACTGGCAGCCGCCTTTGTCCTTCCATGCGAGCTGGTATCCGGGGAGCACCGCGATGTGGTCCACCGAGCTTCGCGTTGCCTTCCGTGCGGTTGACGGAGGTACGGAGGTCCGCCTTGTGCACGACGGCTGGGAGGGCGCCGAACACCCCGCGCAAACACGGGCGGACTACGCGGCTGACTGGCCCGGAGTTCTCGAGCGCTATGTCCGATTCATGGGCGGCGGAAGTGAATAGAATCCGTCGTCTCCAAGCGGCCGACTGGCGGTTGCTTCGCGACGTCCGGTTGGAAATGCTGTCGGACACACCGATGGCCTACGTGGAGAGCCTGGCAGCCGCTCGGCGCCAGACCGACACTCAATGGCAAGAGCGGGCAGCCACGATGTCGGGCGACTCGAGCATTACCCTCGTGGCGGATGACGGTGTGGACGGCAGCCGGATCAATGGCCTCATGCGCGTGGTCATCAAGCAGCCACAGGACCATTCCGGGACGCTGCAAGCCATGCTGATCAGCGTGTACGTCGCACCTGAACACCGTGGCCTCGGCCTGGCTGACCAGTTGCTTGATGAGGCTTGCGCCGTAGCAGGCGCCGAGCTTGGAGCCGGCGTGATCGAACTGGGTGTCCACGAGGATAACGCGCGCGCCAGGGCGTTCTACGAGCGGCACGGATTTGAATACACCGGCGCAAGCCGGCCCTATCCGCAGGACAAAGCCAGGATGGAAATTGTCATGGCCCGCCGGACTCAGCCCTCCGGGCCGATCCGCCAAAGCACAAGCCCTGGCGCGTTCGTCGATGAGCTGGGGGCCGCCCTCACTCCGGGGCAAGTCGCCGTCGACGAACACACGCGAACGGGCTATGCGGCGGACCTCGGACCAGTCGTGGACTTGCAGCTGCCTCTTGCAGTGGTCTTCGCCGAATCCGTTGAAGACGTGCAGCACGTGGTGCGCAGTTGCGCCAAGCACGGGGTTCCGATTGTCGCCCGCGGCGCCGGCACCGGAGTTTCCGGCGGCGCCCATGCCAGCCAGGGGTGCATCGTGCTCAGCCTGGAACGCATGAACCGCATCCTGAAGCTCAACGCGGACGATGAGACCGCCGTCGTCGAACCTGGCGTGGTGAACGCAGACCTCAACGCCGCCGCGGCCGAATACGGCCTAATGTACGCGCCGGACCCCGCGAGCTACAAAATGTCCACGATCGGCGGCAACGTAGCCACGAACGCCGGCGGCTTGCGCTGCGCCAAATACGGCGTGACCAGGGACTCGGTGCTGGCGCTCGACGTCGTCCTGGCCGATGGCTCGCTCATCCACACAGGACACCAGACGTTCAAAGGCGTGGCCGGATACGATCTCACGGCACTGTTTGTGGGCTCCGAGGGCACCCTGGGCATCGTGGTGGGCGTGACGGTGCGCCTGCGCTACCTGCCCCGCGAGGTACAGACGATGGCGGCGTTCTATCCGGACTTCCGCGGTGCCGCTGCAGGGGTCCTTGCGGTCGGAAAGGCGCGAGTTCAGCCCGCCATCATGGAAATGCTCGACGCGGGTACGCTGGCCCAGCTCGACGAACTGTACGGTTCGGACCTCGGAGAACGCGGGCAGGCGCTGCTGTTGATCCAGACCGACGGTTTCGGGGCTGCTGCCGAGGCGGCGCTGGTGCGGGAAGTGCTCGCTGCCGGGGGCGCGACGGTGACGGCGGAATCGAATGCGGAAGCCGAGCGCCTCATCGACATGCGGCGCTCGAGTCGGGGCGATGAGGTGGATAACGAGTACCGGGTAGGCGAGGACGTCGCGGTTCCGAGGTCGCGGCTTGTCGACTACGTGGCCGCGCTCGAGGCCATGGCCGTCACCCACGATGTCCGGCTCAAGGTGGTGGCCCATGCCGGTGACGGCAACCTGCACCCCACCTTCTGGGTGGACCGTGTGGACATGGAAGTGGACGCCGATGCCATGTCCCGCCTCAACAAGGCCCTGGACGACTCCATCGATGCCGCGCTGGAGATGGGCGGAACCATCACGGGCGAGCACGGGGTGGGGCAGTACAAGCTGCGCTGGCTCGGCCTTGAGCAGCCCGGGCCCGTCCGCGAGTTGCAGCACCGCATCAAGGAGCTTTTCGATCCAGCCGGACTCTTCAACCCCGGCAAGGCTATCTAGCCGGTTGGTATTCCAAATCTGACCACGAGGTTATCGCATCACGTCGGATCCCAATTTTCCGCCAGTTTACTTTGCTTCCCAATGCCCCTAATCTTGTTTGGTATACCAAAAAAGGTTTCAGGGAGACAATCAATGGGACAAGCACACCCGCCGCGCCGCGGTACTTCCGCAAGCGCCGCTCGAAAGACCGCCTGGCTACTCGTTGCACTGGCGCTTGTCTCCATCAACCTTCGTCCGGCCATTACGACGATCGCCGGCACCATGGGGCAGCTGCAGGCAGGATTCGGGCTCGACGCGCATTTGCTGCCGTTGCTTGGAGCCCTGCCTGTGCTTGCTTTCGGGGTCTCGGCTCCCTGCGGTCCCTGGCTGGCCCGCCGCCTGGGCACCGGCAGGGCCGTGGCGGCGGCGCTCCTGGTACTTGCCGCCGCGCTGCTTGTCCGCGTACTCGTGCCCGGACTGTTGCTGCCCGGAACGTTCCTCGCGGGAGCGTCCATCATGACCGCAAGCGTGCTTGTGCCGCAGATCGTCAAGGCCAACCGCGGTACCGGGTGGTGGACGGGGCTGTGCACCATGGGCTTCGGGCTGGGCGCGGCGCTTGGCGCAGGACTCGTCCAGCCGCTGCAGCAAGCGCTCGGGGGAAACCTCGCCGGGGCACTGGCCGTCTGGGCCGTTCCCGCCTTGCTGGGGGCCGCGTTGATCCAACGTGCGGGTCACACAGCCGGACGCCCGGACGGGACCGGCGGAGCGGCGTCGGGCGCTGGCCTACAGGAGACGACGACCCTACAGGAGACGACGACGGCGGGCGGCGCCACGAGCGAACGCGGCACCATTCCGCTGCGGAAGCAGCCGACGGCCTGGGCCGTGACCGCTTTCTTCGGGCTGCAAGCCATGCTGTATTTCGCCGTGACCTCGTGGCTCGCGGTGTTCCTGGTGTCGAAGGGCCAGACCGCGGCCGACGCGGCGGGGCTCCTGGCCTGGATCAGCGTCGCAGGGCTGCCCGCGAGCCTGCTGGCCCCCGTTCTCGCGGGCCGTCGCGCGGTCCTGAAGGTTATGGCGCCCGGCCTGGGACTGCTCGTCGCTGCGGCTTTGATAGGAGTCCTGACGGCGCCCGTAGCTTTGCAATTCCTCATGGTGGGCCTGTTGGGGATCGTCCAGAGCGCCGGGTTCGGGCTGGGAATGGCGTTGGTAGTCATCCGCTCGGCAGGGCCAGAGAGCGCAGGCAGCCTGTCCGCCATGAGCCAGGGCTTGGGCTTCGCATTGGCCTCCCTGGGGCCTTTGGGCGCGGGATTCCTGCATGAGTGGTCCGGCGGCTGGGACGCTTCCTTTTGGGCCTTGGCGGCGGAAGCGGTGCTGCTCGCAGTTGCCGGTTTCCTCGCGGTGCGCGGGCGCGCGGTGTCAGTGGCAGCCGCCGAGGCGGAGCACCTTGGCGAGCCGGCCGCCGTCGGGCGCTAGCCACTGAGGCAGGGCGCAAACCAAACCACGCTCTGGCCTCCCACCCGGCCCAACTGACTCGCAGTAGTTGTCGTTATGAGCCCGCATAACGACAACAAATGCGAGCCAGTTGGGCGCGGAATTAGATGAGCTCGAGCTGCTCTGCCACGACCTTGCCGCGGTGGATCACGGTGCGGTCGGTGCCGCGGTCCATGACGGCGGAGGCGACGGTTTCGCCGTCGAGCAGCAGGAGTTCGGCGGGATCGCCGACCTCGACGCCCGGGCGGTGTGCCGTGCCCTTCAGGCGGGTGGCGGACGGGTCAAGGATGCTGGCGCCGCCTACGGTGGCGATCGCGAGGCAGTGCTCGATGAGCTCGTCCTTGCGGAAGCCGTGGGTGAAAGCGAGCTGCCAGGTGCGGTCGAGCATGTCCGTGTTGCCGTAGGGGGACCAGTAGTCGCGCTGGCCGTCCTCGCCCAAGCCCATCCGGACTCCGGCTTCGGCGAGCAGCGGAATGGGCAGCTGGCCTGTCACACCGGCGGCGCCCGGCGCCACGGACGCCATGGAGATGTCCAGCTCGGCGAACTCGTCGATGAGGCGGCGCGTGGTGGCCTCGGAGACGCTGCCCAGCTGGTAGGCGTGGGACATGGTGACCTTGCCCTGCATGCCCAGGGCGCGGGTGCGCTCGATCACCAGGTCAGTGCTGAAGACACCTAGCTCGCCGGGCTCGTGGAGGTGGATATCAATGGGGACCTGGTACTTTTCGGCCAGTCCGAAGACGATGTCCAGATGCCGGGCGGGGTCGCGGTCGAGGCTGCACGGATCGATGCCTCCCATGACATTGGCGCCGGCTTTGAGTGCCTGGTCCATGAGGGGTACGGTGCCGTCCTCAAGGAGAAGCCCGGCCTGCGGGAACGCGATGATGTCGACGTCGGCCTGGCCCTTGAACTGCTCCTTGGCGGCCATCACGGCATCGAAACGCTCGAGGCGGCAATCGACGTCGATCTGGGCATAGGAGCGGACGCGCGTGGTTCCGCGCGCGATCATCCGGCCGAGGGTGTTGTTGACCCGTTCCTGCAGCGGAACCTCGGCGTTGCGCCAGTTCTGCCGATCGTTCATCATCATGGTCCACACGCCCGGACCGCCTGTGTGTTCGCGGAACGGCAAGCCGATGCGGGTGGAGTCCAGGTGCACATGGACGTCCGAGAACGACGGCACGAGAAGGCGCCCACGGGCCTCGACGACGGTTGTGTCGCCTGGGACGGCCCGCGCCGCAGCGTGGGGTTCGACGCCGCTGATCTTGCCGTCCGTGATCATGACATCGCTCAATGCTTGTCCCCAGGGGCGGACGGCGCGAATCAGGGTGTTCAATGTATTGCTCCTTCGATGTTGGATCTATTGCACACCAGCTATGGCTGCGGATTCCAGACCTGCGTGATGGCAGGCCGGGGCAGAAGAGCTGGCTGGTAGGGGGATTTCGCTGATGCAGCGTTGCTGCTGGCGGGCAGCCCGGGGATCCTGCAAGGGCACCGCGGACAAGAGCGCTTGCGTGTAGGGATGCCGGGGATCACGGAACAATTCCTCCCCGGGCCCTTGTTCCACGATCTTGCCGAGCCCGAGGAAGGGCAACGCGGCTTCTGCGGAAATATTCGTGGGAATAAGCATGGTGGCGGAGACCAACACGACTCCCAGGACGTTGGGAATGATCTGCCGGAACAGCACGCTCAAGTGCGAGGCACCCAATGACCGCGCAGTCTCGACGAACTCGCGCTCGCAGAGGCTCACCAAGGCAATCTTGCTCCGGCGGAACCGCAACCAGGCCGTGGCCAGGAGCGACCGCGCCTCGGCCGTGGGTCTATTCGGGGACGTGCTGGGTGATGGACTCGCAGCCGTAGCTTCGACGGTGGACTGTAGCTGGGTCAACGGGGGTGCTCGATTCATGATCCAAGGAGTAAGCTCCGGGCTTTTTGTATACCAAAAATAGAGTAGAACACGTTCCAGGGGATGTAAATCACAAATATTGCACCATCTGGAATACCAGGCAGCTATGTTTCCGCCCCGTGTATGCTCGGGTGGACTGCAAGACGATGGGAAGGGAAGGTGGCCGAAGCCGATGCCCGAAACGCTGACTGGCCGCGACGACGAAGCCCGGGCCGAACAGGTCTACCAGCTGGTTCTCGAAGGAATCGTGGCGGGGAGATACGAGCAGGGGGTGCGGCTGCGTGAGCGGGAGCTCTCCGAGCTTTACAACGTTTCGCGAATCCCTGTGCGGGAAGCCATCCAACGCCTTGAGCAGGATGGTTTCGTGGAGACCTTCCCCCGCCGGGGCGCCGTGGTGCGCAAATTGACGCTCACCGACGTCAATGAACTCTTCGACGTCCGGCTCTGCCTGGAAACGTTCGCAGCCCGGATGGCGGCCGTCCGCGTCGCGGCGGGCGAACCGGGTGGTCGCTTGCAGGAACTCCTCGACGACACGAGGCAAGCGATCGACGACGACCGGACCGACGACGTCGTACGCCTCAGTGCGGCGTTCCACGCCGAAATCGTCCGGCTGTCCGGCAACCGGCTGCTCATCGAATCGGTCAAACCGCTGTTTGGGCGCATGCGCTGGATCTTCGGGCTCGCCCACAACCGCAGCAACGAACTCCAGCGCGACGAGCACATGGAACTGTGCAACGCCATCCTCGGCGGCAAGGCCGATCTCGCCTACACGCTGGCGTACTCCCACATCGAGCTCGGGCGCGAACCGGTGCTTAAGGGACTCGCGGAGACGCTGGGGCCCTGAACCCCCTCGCTAGTCGTCCGCATCCGGGTATTCGTCTTGGTCGTACCGCGACTCCTCGGTTTCAACTTCAAGGATCTTGAGCAGCGCCGTGTCCGGATTGAGCATGATGGCAGCCTCGTCACGACGGTGGCGCAGGATGGTATCCAAGTAGGACTGCACGGCTTCCGCCAAGGGGATGTGGCTGTCCTGCTTCTGGCTCATGTACCAGCGGTGTTCGAGCACTTCGTGGACCACTTCCGCCGGCTCAAGCTTGCCCGCGAGATCGCGCGGGATGGACCGGACGATGGGCTCGAAGATCTGGCTGACCCAGGTGTGGGCACTGATTTCTTCATCCATGTCCGGGTTGTTGTCCGCCCGGAATGAATCCATGTCATTGAGCAACCGGCGGGCCTGGTTCTCCTGGGCATCCAGGCCAGTGAGGCGGAGCAGCCGCCGCTGGTGGTGGCCGGCGTCGACGACCTTGGGCTGAAGCTGGATGGTGGAGCCGTCCGCAGTGGTCTTGATGGCGTATTCCTCGACATCGAAGCCGAGTTCGTTGAGGCGGCGGATGCGCGCTCCCACTCGCCAGCGTTCGCCGAGCTCGAACGACTCCTTTTCGGTGAGTTCGGCCCAAAGACGGCGGTATGAGTCCATGATGAGCTCCGACGTCGCCACAGGGTCTACCTTCTCCTCGATGAGGCCGCCTTCGAGCAGGTCCATGAGTTCCCCGGCGATGTTGACGCGGGCGATCTCGAGGTCGTACTCGCGCTGGCCCACAGACAGGTCGGGATACAGTTCGCCGGTTTCGGCGTCCACGAGGTACGCGGCGAAGGCGCCTGCGTCGCGGCGGAACAAGGTGTTGGACAACGAGACGTCGCCCCAATAGAAACCGATCAGGTGCAGGCGCACCAGAAGCAGCGCCTGGGCGTCGATGAGCCTTGTCAGGGTGTCCCGGCGCAGCATCTGGGAGAAGAGTGCCCGGTATGGCATGGAGAACTTGAGGTGCCGGGTGACCAGCACGGGGTTCAGCGGCTTGCCGTCAGGGGTGGTACGGCCGGTGATGACCGCAACCGGCTCGACGCAAGGCACATCCATCCGTGCCAGCTTGCGGAGCATGTGGTATTCGTGCCGGGCAACGTGCTCGGACGTTTCCTTGATGGCGATGACAGAGCCGGCGAGGTGCGCGAAACGCACAATGTGCCGGGAAATACCGCGGGGCAGGGCGGCCAGGTTTGCCGCAGGCCAGTCTTCGAGCGCGATGTGCCACGGCAGGTCCAGGAGCTCGGGATCCGCCGCCGCGGCGGTGATATTGAGGGATCCGCTGACGCTTGCCGGTGGTGCCGTGTCATTGGCGCTGGCAGCCTCGGTGCGCGGGAGTTTGCCGATCTGCGCGTAGTCGGTGGGTTCGTCATGCCACTTGGCACCGCTTTGCTCGGTCATAGGGTCAATTCTTCCGTATGGAGGCCGTTGTTAACGACGACGGCGGCCCGTCCACTCGGAAGGGCCGCCGTCGGTTCGATATTAGGGTGCCGGTGGGGATTAGTCGCCCAGGCGCAGGCCCGTCTTGGTGTCGAACAGGTGCACGTGGCCCGACTGCGGACGTACCCAGATGGACTCGCCCTTCATCGGAGGACGGCGGCCGTCGACGCGTGCCACGATGTCGTGGCTCTTGCCGTCAAGCGTGGTGTGGCCGTAGACGTAGGCGTCTGCGCCGAGCTCTTCGACGACGTCGACCTCAACCTGGAGGCCTTCGCCAGCGGGTGCCGTCTCGAGGTCTTCAGGGCGGGAACCGAGCGTGACCGTCTTGCCGGTGGCGTCCTCGAGGACGTCGTGCTGGACGGGGTAAACCGTGCCGCCGAACTGGACACCGCCGTCGACGACGGGCAGTTCCAGCAGGTTCATGGCGGGGGAGCCGATGAAGCCGGCAACGAACACGTTCTTCGGACGGTCGTACAGGTTGCGCGGGGTGTCGACCTGCTGCAGCAGGCCGTCCTTGAGAACGGCTACGCGGTCACCCATGGTCATGGCCTCGACCTGGTCGTGGGTCACGTAGACCGTGGTGACGCCGAGGCGGCGGGTCAGGGATGCGATCTGGGTGCGGGTCTGGACACGGAGCTTGGCGTCCAGGTTGGAAAGGGGCTCATCCATGAGGAAGACCTGCGGGTTGCGGACGATTGCGCGGCCCATGGCAACGCGCTGGCGCTGGCCACCGGACAGTGCCTTCGGCTTGCGGTCCAGGTACTGCTCCAGGTCAAGAAGCTTGGCTGCTTCGCGGACACGCTCTGCGCGCTCTTCCTTGGAGACGCCGGCGATCTTGAGCGCGAAGCCCATGTTGTCCGCAACAGTCATGTGCGGGTACAGAGCGTAGTTCTGGAAGACCATTGCGATGTCGCGGTCCTTCGGCGGGACGTCCGTGACGTCGCGGTCGCCGATCAGAATGCGGCCGGAGTTCACATCCTCGAGGCCTGCGAGCATGCGCAGGGAGGTGGACTTACCGCAACCGGAGGGTCCAACGAGGACCAGGAATTCGCCATCGGCGATGTCGATGTTGAGCTTATCGACGGCGGGCTTATCTGTGCCCGGGTACAGACGCGTAGCGTTATCAAAAGTAACTGTTGCCACAGTTATCAATCCCTTCACCGGCAGGTACGTGCCGGACGATCCGTTGTGAATGGTTCATGTTTATTCAGTTGGACTCCCCGCCCTGGGCTGGGCCCGGGCAAGGGAGACTGAGTGACGCCGCACGGTAGTTGTGCGCCACATCACAACCAAGAGTATGGCAGCAGTCCGGGTTATTCGCGTAAATGTTACGAACGTCACATGTGAGATGAGTCTCCCGAGACTGCGCGGCGACGCTCGCGAAGGACCGCCTCCAGGAGCTCGGCGACGTGGACGGGGGCCTCAACGCGGAACTCGGCCTGGGTGAAATCCAGCCCGACTTTCACCCCGACGTCGCCGGCGCCGAGCCTGGCGATCGCGTCCTCGTCCGTCACGTCGTCGCCGGCAAAAAGGATTCCGGTGGCGGAGGTGGCTTGGCGCAGGAACTCGACGGCCTCGCCCTTGGAGGAATGCACCACGGACGTCTCGAGAACCCGTTTGCCGTTCTTGAGGAAGACCCCCGGTCGGCCTTCAAGGACCGCCCGCGCGGCCGCGACAGCGTCCTCCGCCACGTCATCGGCGGCACGCCGGGTGTGGAGTACGACGCCGGCGGGCTTGTCCTCGAGGACGGTCCCCGGAGCTTCCTGCGAGATTCCGGCCAGGACCTCGCGCACCTCGGCGAGGAGCTCCCTTTGGGCTTCATCGAGCCGAAGCTCCGCCGAGCCGGGCCCCATCCAGGCCTCCGCGCCATGGCTGCCTATCAGCAGCGTTGCCTCAGGCGGGGAGGCGACCGCCCGGAGGCTGTCCAGTGCCCGCCCGGAGATGAGCGCCGTCGTCGTCCTCGGAAGTTTGGCGAGTTCAGCGAAAGCGGCGGCTGAACGCTGGAGCGGGCGCGCGGCGTCGGCATGGTCCACGATCGGGGAGATGGTGCCGTCAAAGTCCATGGCCACCAGAAGGTGGTCGGTGCCCGCGATCCTGTGGACGGCGTCGAGCAGTTCGGGCGGCAGGCTCAGCGGGGGAGTGGCGGCTGTCTCAGGAGTCATCGCGCACCACGATCTCTGCCAGCGCCGAGAGGAAGTCGGCGGACCAATGATCGACGTCGTGGTCGAGGATTTGCTTGCGCATGGACCTCATCCGGCGCCGGGATTCGTTCGGAGGCAGGTGCACGGCCCTCATGATGGTGTTCTTGAGCCCGTCGATGTCGTGCGGATTCATCAGGAGTGCTTGCTTGAGTTGATCGGCCGCGCCAGTGAACTCACTGAGGACCAAGGCACCCGTGTTGTTGGTCCGGGCTGTGACATATTCCTTGGCCACTAGGTTCATGCCGTCGCGCAACGCCGTCACCAGCATGACGTCGGCCGCAAGGTACAGGGCCACCATCTCCTCGATCGGGTAGCTGTGGTGGAGGTAGCGGACGGCAGTGTTCTGCATCGTGTCGTAGCTGCCGTTGATGTGGCCCACGGTGCCTTCAATTTCCTCACGCAAGAGCCTGTACTGCCGCACGCGCTCGCGGCTCGGGCTCGCCACCTGGATCAGCGTGGCGTCCTCTACGGTGAGCCGGCCTTCCTGGAGGAGTTCCTCGAAGGCCTTCAAGCGGTGGGGGATGCCCTTGGTGTAATCCAGGCGGTCCACGCCCAGGAGGATCGTTTTCGGGTTGCCGAGGTCCTGGCGGATCTGCCGGGCACGCTCGACGATGTCCGGGCGCGCCGCGAGTTCGCTGATCTGATCCACGGCGATGGAGATCGGGAAGGCCTGTGCTCGGGCAATATGGGTGATCCGGCCATCCGGACCCTTGACGTGGATCTGTTGCTGTTTGACGCTTGCGCCGATGAAGCGGCGTGCCGAGCGCATGAAGTTCGCCGCGTCACTGGGACGCTGGAAGCCCACTAGATCAGCGCCGAGCAGGCCTTCGATGATGGCCTGGCGCCACGGCAATTGGGCGAAGATCTCCGGCGGCGGGAACGGGATGTGGTTGAAGAAACCGATGCGCAGGTCCGGGCGTGCCTGGCGGAGGATGCTCGGCACGAGCTGGAGTTGGTAGTCCTGAACCCAGACAGTGGCTCCGTGGTCCGCGTGCTGGATAACGGCGTCGGCGAACCGCCGGTTGACCCGGCGGTAGCTGTCCCACCACGTTCGGTGGAACTCCGGAGGGGCAATGACGTCGTGGTAAAGCGGCCAGAGGGTGGCGTTGGAGAAGCCTTCGTAATAGAGCTCAACATCGTCCGTGCTGAGGTCCACGGGAATCAGGTCCATGCCGCCGTGGCTGAAGGGCTCCAACGCTTCGTCCGGGGCGCCGTGCCAGCCCACCCACGCGCCGTCGGTCTTGGTCATCATCGGCGCGAGGGCAGTCACCAGGCCGCCCGGAGAGCGGCGCCAACCTTCCTCGCCGTTTTCCCCTTCATCGCTCGTGTACCGGTCGACTGGAAGGCGGTTGGAGACCACCATGAAATCGTGTTTCCGGGCCCTTGGGGCCTCATTGCCTTCGGGTGCGCCGTCGATTTTTTCGCTTGCCGTTTCTTGCATTGCTGCCCCTTGGAGTTGCTTGTGACTCATCTCCCACCCTACCGGCGGGAATCATCAAGGACACTTGCTCGTTCCTCAGACTGGAGTCGAAGACCCCAGCAAAGCTGCCACTCTTCTCCCGTAAACTGGCCCCGTTGCCATTGCTACAACCAACGCCGTCGATCAATCACGAGGAACTGATGAGCCCCGCAAACGAACCACGCCTGTCCAAGGCAGAGCGCACCGCCCAGGCCCGCGAAAAGGCCCGCGCGATCCGCGAAGCTCAGCAGAAGAAAGACAAGCGCAACAAGTTGCTCATCGGATGGGGCATTGTGGTTGCCGTCGTGGCGATCCTCGCGGTCATTGCCCTCGTGGTCACCCAGAACATTGCCAACAACGCCCCGATCGCCGATCAGGGCCCGACGCCGGCGAACGCCAACGTACACGGCGGCGTGACGCTCCTGAAGGGCACCGATGTGGCGAAGGTGGCCGCCGGCACCGTTAGCCTTGCGTCCCTGCCGTCTGCCCCGGCCACCGCGGCCGCCACCGTGACCGCTCCCGGCGCCGAGGCTGAAGCTGGAAAACCGGTCAAGGTTGTGGCCTACATCGACTTCATCTGCCCCATTTGCAAGAACTTCGAGACCACGTACAGCCAGCAGCTGACCCAGTTGCGCAACGACGGCAAGATCACCTTGGAGTACCGTCCGTTCGGCTTCCTGGACGCCAGCTCCAGCACCAACTACTCCTCTCGCGCAGCCAACGCCGCCGCGTGCGTGGCGAACACGTCCCCGGATAAGTACTCCGCACTCGTGGACCTGCTGTACGCTCAGCAGCCCGCCGAGGGCAGTGCAGGCATTTCGGACAACGACCTCAAGAAGTTGGCCACCCAGGCGGGATCGGCGAACATCGACTCTTGCATCGACAACAAGACCTACCGGCCGTTCGTCAAGGTGGTCACCCAGGAGGCCAAGAACATTGGGATCTCCGGCACGCCCACCGTCTTCATCGACGGCCAGCAGTGGGACAACAAGTCGGACTTCATGACCGTCCTGAACGCGGCTATCGCGGCGAAGAAGTAGTTCCGGGACTTTCACGGACGCCTGGCGGAAGGCGGCACGCGCGGCCCGGCGAGGCGGTGCCGCCGCCCGCCGGCACCCGCCGTCGTACGACGGCGGGTGGCGGACCGGCAGGAGCCCACGGAATTTCCGTGGGCGGGAGGTCTTGGGCTACCCTTATCTAGCGCTCGTGCGCACTAGCTCCGGTTTGCCGGGGCAACCAGCTCCGGTCCGCCGGGGCGCGCCTCCTTAGCTCAGTTGGCCAGAGCACCGCTCTTGTAAAGCGGGGGTCGTCGGTTCGAATCCGACAGGGGGCTCTTAGTTTGGCTCTGACCTGCGGGTATGTTGATTCTGGTCAGAGCCATTTGAACTTTTTGGCGCCGGACTCACCTTTAACTCACCTGAATCAGATTTGGAGGCCGGCTTTGCCAGGCGCTTTTGGTCCCCCGTTGGCTGCGTCGAAGGCGCCGAGCACGGCCCGTGTGTCGATCGCTTCTTTGTATTCCTCGACGTAGTGCTTTCGGGTCATTGACACCTTGGAGTGCCCTGCCTGGTAGGCGGCCGTTTCGGCGCCCATGGTCCGTGCGATGAGAGTCGCGTTGGCCTTGCGGAACGTTTTGAACGTCACCCACGAGTATCCGATTTCGTCTGCCGCTTTGCGCCAGGTCTTGCCGACATTGTTCGGATCGCACACCGTTCCTGTGGATGAGGGAAAGACCAAGTCCAAGGGATTCCCAGTGGCGTTGCTGCGTTGCGTGAGCTGTCGCCTTCGAAGCGACTCGGCGAGATTTGGCGGTATGGTCACGTAGCGGAATCCGTGCTCGGATTTTGGGTGGTCTTGAATGGTGACACCCCCGGTGGAAGTACGGATGACTGTGGCGTGGACATGGACGGTCGGCGGGTCTGCGTCGAGGTCGACATCAGCCCAGGACAGTGCGAACAGTTCGCCTGGGCGTAGGCCTGTGGTGATGAGGACGTCGGCGATTTGGTGGAGTTCCTGGGACCTCGTGCGACCAAGCACCGATCCCTGTTCCCAAGCAATGAGCTTGGTCCTCAGATCCAGAAACTGTTCCGGATCCAGAGCTTGAGGCTTTGCCGCCCGACTTCTCGGGATAGAGATTCCTAGGACCGGATTGATGCTCACAGCGTCGTGGCGCAGCGCAATTTTGAACATCGACGACAACACGGCCCCGCAAGTGCGGGCCGTAGCCGGGCCGGCCGCGTCGACAACATTTCGAATGAAGTGATCCACGACGCCTGGCGTGGTCTCTCCAATGCGGACAGAGCCGATTCCAGGCAGAATGTACTTCTTGAGGGTGAACGCGTACTTGTCTTTGGTCCGCGATGCCTTGTCCGAGCGTTGCAGCTCTGCCAGGTAGACCTCTGAGAGGTCGCGGATCTGATCTGTTGCGCTGATGAGGGCGTTGCCTTGGGTCTGCCTTTTCTGCAGTTTGATTTGGAGATTTCGCCGCGCCGCAGCGGCGGATGGTCCGCGGGCTTCGATTTTCCGCGTTTGCCCGTCGAGGTCCCGGTATCTGGCCCGCGCACGCCAGCTTCTTGCTGTTGCCCGGTCAGTACGGATGAGACCCCATGTTCCGAGGGGCAGTGGGTACCTGCTCATTATCCCGTGCAGGTTTTGGGCCGGTTACGGCTCTGCGTGCAGCGACAGCCAGGCAACGAAGTCGCTTTGCCTGATTCGCAGGTGCCTGCCGATGCGGTATGCGTGCGGCCCGACGTGCTTGGCTCGCCACTGGTAGAAGGTCTGTTCGGGGATCTGTAGCTGTGCGCAGATCTCCTTCGGGGTGAGCCACTGTTGGTCAACCTCGACGGGCTGGTTGCGATTTGGCGTCGTCGTCATTGGAGTCTCCGTGGTCTTGGTCACCTGACATACTGTCAGGCTCTGTTCCAACTTCATGGGGGACAAAGGTGCAGACGGCATGACCGTGCGGAGGAGCAGCGTGATCTTGATGTCAGAGCTGCCAACCGACAGTAATGGGGCTGATCTGTTGGGAGATCGAATCTTCCAGCCACGGGCCGGGTTGTTGTTGCCGGTTGGCTTGGGACGAAGCCCGGTCGGTAACGCGCTTGAGGTGTTCGTACTGCGATGACTGTTCCCAATCGTGGTCTGCCGGTACAGGCCCCAGAGGGAGGGGTGAGTCGTCGATACCCCAGCGGTCCCTATAGATGGCAACCCTGGCGACCAGGCGGACGGTGTCTGTCGCGGTCACGTTCGGCGGGAGCGTTTCGACGAGTTTTCGTTTCCATTCAGTGTCCTGCGTCAAAGCGGCCGACGCGACTTGCTTGGCCCGCTGCCTGATCTTATGGGTTACTTGGGTGACCATGTCAGCGAGGTCGGGCCGGTTGGTATGAAGTGGTTCGGGGAGGACGGCACGATCGCCGGCTGGCACGCGGGATGAGAAGTCGACGAGCCGGGCGTGCAGAGCCGCTGCGACGTCCTTTGCACCGCCGCTTGTTTCCCAAGCGGCAGTGACAATCCGCTGAGCCCCGGGCCGGCTGGCCGCGGTCGCTCGGCGCCAGGCTGCGACGGCCGCGCCCCACGAGGGGGATTGTTGCAACACCTCAGCAATCTCCGGAGTGCGCGCCTTGATGAACCTTGTCAGATCTTCGGCGGCTGCGATCTGGGCGAGGTAGTCGTATTCCGCGCTGAGCTGGTCGAACGTGTCGGCGCTTGACCGTTCGGCGTCGCGGACTTCGTGAGCAGTCCGTTCGGCGCCTTCTGCCGCGAGCACTTCGGCGAGGATCTCCTGCCATTGCGGTTGCAAGGAGGGGTCCAGCGGTTCGTGGCCGGTGGGGTCGTTTTCGCTGACGTACGCATAATTGCCGCCGCGTCCGCGCGTCATGCTGACGTAGAGAAGCTCGCGTGTGAGACGTTCCTGGATGACGACGGTGTGGCCGGTGTCGACCGTGATTCCTTCGGAGCGGTGGGCCGTGGTCGCGTATCCCAACTCCACGGCCGACTCGACATACTCGCGGTGCAGCGTGACGATGGCGCCGGTGTCCCTCCGGACCGCCACCAGGGAGCCGTCGCGCCTGCCGACACGCACGACGTCGAGCAGGGCGCCGTTGCGGATGAAGTCACCGTTGCTGTCGGCAACGGTGCGGTCGTTGCGGCGCGCGATGACAGTGTCACCGCGGCCGGCACACAGCGTGTCCGCCAGGAGTGCTGTCTGTTCGGCGTCCACAACACCCTGGATCACGCGGTCCGCCCGGGCTCGTTCGTTGAGCATGCCGACGGTGTCGTTGTCGGCGGCAATAAGGATGGACGACCTTCCGGCCAGGATGTCGGACTGCCACTGCCGATATGCCTGACCGACCATGTCCAGATAGGTTCCATGCCGGATCCGTTGATGCTGCTCGTAGTCGCTGATGGCTGCGACGTCCCCGGCGCGGAGCTTCAACGAGGCATCCCGTTCCCAGACATTCTCGAAGCGCCAGATGGTGCTCAACCGGGCGGTCTTGCCCTGGCGGTCCAGCCAACCCAGGACACCGCCGGCGTCGATCGCGTCGAGCTGCCCGGGATCGCCCACCAACAGGACCTTCGCCCCGGCATCCCTGGCCTGGTGCACCAGGGCCGACAGCTGAAGAGTGGACACCATTGAGGCCTCGTCGACGACTACCAGCTGGTTCTGATGGAACCGCCACCGGTCCTGCTCGGCGGCGAGCCAAGCGGCTTTCTGTGCGAGCAGGGCGGTCTGCGGCCTTGACTTAGCCACAGGATTGGTGAGCCGCCGCTCTGCATCGAAGAACCGCCCAGCCCGGCGACTGGCCCCCTCGCCGGCGGACTCGTACAGCCACTTCGCGACATTCTCCGCGACCATGGACAGTTCCCGCCCGAGAACCTCGGCGCTCGCCGCCGCGGGCGCCAATCCGACTACGCTGCCGGGACCAAACTCTGCTTCCCAGGAGGTCTTGATTGCGCCGAGGGTGGTGGTCTTGCCGGTGCCTGCCGGTCCGACGACGGCGTCGAGCCGGTTCCCGCTTAGCAGGATCTCTGCAGCGGCGGCCCGCTGGTCGTCGTGCAGCCCGAATTTGCCGTGGTGCTGGTAGCCGGCGAGTTCATCCATGGCGACCATTGGCCGGACGGCGGGGCCGCCGTCGTCGTTCCTTGCTTCCATGACGGTCTCCTCGCAGGCGAGGGTCGTGGTGTCGGTGTAGAGACGGGAACCGTGGAAGTCGAAGACGCTCCGCTTGCCGAGCCGGAGATCGGGCTGCGCGTCCGCTGGGACGCTGTACCGGTAGTCGTTTAGGGGCAGCGATTGGGCTTCGGCAGCGGTGGTGACCGCGTCGATCAAGGCGTTGCGGTCCTCCGGTGTGTGGCAGCGGATCGCGACGCAGACCCGTTCGGTCTCGGCGAGGAGGTTCCAGCGGTTCCAGGTGGCGCGCTTGGTGGCGACCCGCTCCCGGGTGAGCGACGCGACGGCGTCCACCCAGTCGGCGGTGAAGTCTGACGAGCGGAAAGGGGCAGTCCGCGACCTCCGGACGGTGTTGGCCAGCACGAGTCGGGGGTCGAAGCCCGTGGCTTCAGCGCGTGCCCGCCACTGTACGGAGAGTTGGTGCAGGGGCGCGATGGTTTCGGCTTTGGGGGTTCGTGTGGAGAGAGTTGCCTGCTGGCGGAGCTTGATGGTGGTTGTCGCTGTTGGGGGTTTGCCGTGGGCCTCGGTCCATGCGGCTACGAGGCGGTCGGTTTCTTGATCGATGAGGCGGGAGCGGTGGGAGAATTCGCGGATCAATGTGTCGTGGATCCCGGTAAGCTGCGGGCTGGGGTTATGGGTGCTGGCTGCGGGTCCCCGGATGTCGATGTCGGTCCCGAGGCGGCAGTGGAGGGAGTCGAAGAGCAGTCCGTTATAGTGCTCACTGGCGGCAACCGCAGCCTTGTAGAGCGTCCTTGAGTCGAGGGTGACCCAGGCGCCGTCGGTGATCCGCTGGACGCGGTTGGCGATGACCAGATGCGTGTGCAGTTGCGGGTCCCCTGAACGTGACTCCCAGTGGTCGAAGGCGGCGGCGATGGCGCCGTGGGTGCCGATACGCGCGACGCCGTTGCGCCCGCCCCGGGTGTGGATGGCCGATTCCTCGAGCCAGTTCAGTGCGGCGGTGACGGCGTCGTGGTGGGTCTGCAGGATCTGGTCCTGGACTGACCTGGGGCTTAGCGCCCAGAGCACGGACACCGACTTGGGAACGCTGAAGGTCAGGTCGAAACCGGCGACCGCGCGCCGCGTGCCGGCCTGTCCCTGGCTGTTTTGGACGAGTGTGGGTTGGCCGTGGGGTCGGCCCAGGGGAGCGCCGGTGTCCGGATGGACAGTTTCGTCGAAGATGGCTTTGGCATCGGTTTCGGTGACTGGGTCGCCGCAGGCTCGGGTGATGCCGCCCAGGCCGCTACCGAGCCAGCGCCCCTGCGGTGTCCCGGCCTTCATGTAGTAGCTTGTCGCGTCCGGAGGAGTCGGCGACAAATCATCCATCATCGTGGTCTTGAACAGGTACCTCAGACCCGACAGCGCGGAGAGCCGGGCGATGGACATGGTCATGGCCGTCTCCGTGTCCGCCGTCGGCGGTTTCGCTGCCCGTCGCTGCAGCTCGTAGAGCAGAATCGCTGGGAGGTGAGAGACTGTTCGAAGTCTTGACCACATTCACCGCAAGTCTTCCCATTCACGTCGGTTCATCAACGACGAGCCCGCCTGCTACATGACAGCCCGTGAGCCGATGCTCACGGCTCGAGCCTTGGGTGCCAGAGGTGTGCATGATGCGGATGTTCAAATGATGCACATGCTCCTTCAGCGGGTCGAGGGATGAGGATTGTTAACCGCTTTGCGTTGCGGCTTAGATGGACGCAGATGCGGCGCGAGCGTAGAAGGCGTCGAGGGCGAGGTAACCGAATTTTCAAGGTGCGAGACCGTTTCCTGGCTTAGCACGACGAATTGTGCGATGAGATCCGCAGATAGCAGCACTGAGCCGAGGCCGCCCGGACTTCAACCTAACGAGCCGCCGCATAACCAATCGGCCGGGGCTGATAAGCTTACTAATATAGGGGGCCGAGATGACGATCACCAGCGCCGACCACGCAATCGATCTGGCACGCCGCGCGTTGGCCCGAGAGGATCTGGGCCGTCTGGACTATTTGCGGGCCTTACGGGAAGCGGTGCAGCAAGGATTGCCGCAGCGCGACATAGCCAAAGCCCTGCACATCACGCAGTCCGCGATCAGCCAGGCGCTGACGAAAGCTGAATCCAGGGGCGTGAAGGCGATTCCGGAAGGGTTCAGCGGAGCCAGCCCCTACGAAATCGCGGAGCGTTACGTCTCCGGGGACATTGACCGCAACGAGATGATCCGCCAGCTCTCCGCGTGGCCCTATGTGAAAGCCCCGGATCACACTGAACAGGTGTCCATGGAGTGGAAGGCGATCCTTCCCCCGGACCCTCCCGGAACATTCGAAGAAGTGGGGGAAGCTTTCGACAAGGGTCTGATCGACGGTGACGCTTACGACATCATCCTGGACGCGGCCGAAGACGCTCCCGACGTGCCGTGACTACGCTGTAGAGCGTGACTACCGACGATCAGGCCGCCGCGCACCGTGCCCATCTGGAACGCCTGTGCGCTGATGGCCGACCGCTGACGGCCCATTCCCGGTACGCTACAACCCAGAATCCGGGATCGTTCAACGTGAAACGGCAGCAACCGCGCCACGAACGACGCAGTCTGCACAACGAGATCCTTGCAGCCGTCGTCGCAGCGCATCCGGAAGTGCTCCGGAACCGCAAAGCCATCGTCCTTGCCGGGGGGCCGGGAAATCCACCGCGCAGGACGCGCTGATCGCCGAGACACGGACTGCCCCGGAGCGCTGGTTGTCCATCAACCCATGAGTGGAAGCCCGGCGCTGCCCGTCATTGGCTAACGGGTGGCCTCAGGTGTTGCGGCCATATCGGGCTCCTTGCCACCAGGCTTGCCATTCTGCGTGTCGAGTCGGATATGCCGTTAACTCCACAGTCCCTTCATTTCACCTTGAAGATTCCGGCCCTGCCTGTGGAACTCTCAGCTTGTTCGTGCTGGGGGAGGTGTTGGTGGTTTCGGCATAGGTCGTGGTGTTCATGGTTCCTGTGCAGGCGGGGTATTCGCTACAGCCGTAGAAGGTGCCGTATTTGCCGGAGCGTTGGGTCGTGAATCCGTTGCCGCATGTGGGGCAGATGACCGTGTGCATGGTTTGTCCGTTGGGGTTTTGCACGGTGAGGCCGTGATCCCTGATCAGTTCCTTGATGAAGGCGGATTCCTGGTGCTCGACGGTTAGGAGCAGCACGGATCGTTTGGCCCGGGTCAGGGTGACGTAGAAGAGGCGCCCTTCCTCGGCCAAGGGACAAACGTCGCCGTGGGGCATCGCAAGTTCGAGCACGGGATCATCGGTGATGGTGCTGGGAAATCCGTATCTGCCTTGGGTCATTCCCAGAACCACGATGTCATCAGCTTCGAGGCCTTTTGCGCCGTGGACGGTCCCGATCTGGATTTTCAGGTGCTCCCACCCGTTTCCGTAGCCGCGGGGGATGCTCTGGAGCAGGTGACGGTACCGGGCGAGGATACGGACCTGGACTATTCCTCCGGTTCCGGCACCTACCTCACGATTCAGTTGGTCCAGATAGGTGGTCACGGCTCCGGCGAACCTATCGCCGTTGTTAGCGAACCGGTTCGCGTCGCTCACCGCGACGATGCTGACCGGAGTCCCGGTTTCCGGGGTCAGGGATTTGACCTTCTTGGGCAGTTGTCGGGGGTTTTTCTGGATGAAGTCACTGGAGATGTCGCAGAGGGTTTGCGGGGACCGGAACGTTCGTTCCAGGCGCAGGGTCTGACCGGGGCCGAACCAGCGGTGGAAGTCCGTCATGACGGACAGGTCCGCGCCGGCGAACCTGTTGATGCTTTGCCAGTCGTCCCCGACCGCGAACAGGTACCTGTCGGACTGATTGACCAGGGCCCGCACGAGCCGGGCCCTGGCGTGGCTGGCGTCCTGCATTTCATCGACCATGACCAGTTCGTATCCGCTGGTCCACCAGCCGGCTTCGATATGGTCCGCGGCGAGGTTGAGCATGTCCTCGAAATCGATGTAGTTCTCCGCAGCGAGTTCCTGCTCCCATCTGTTGCGGATCGCCTCGAACAGGGTCAGGAAGATCGAATGCCGGAACCGGTTCCTGAGCCCGGGCCGGGATTGGAGACTGTCCCGGAGCGCCGCGTCATCGAGCCGGTTGCTTTTCGCGTGGATCAGGAAGGTCCGAAACGTCCGTACCAGGTCCGCGTTCTCGATCACCGGGCGCCGGGGAACGGCCCTGTCGGGGTTGGGGTCCAGGGCGATGCCGCGGCTGGTGAGTTCCTTTTCCAGGTAGCTGAACGCGGTTCCGTCCCAGATTCCTGCCATGCTGGTCTCCAGCAGGGTTGTCCCGTACCGCTGGTGGGTTGCTCGTTTCCATTTGACCCCCTCGAGGTACCCTTCGAACCCGGTGCGGGGCGGGCGCCCGTTTGCATCCAGAGCGAAATGCTCGTGGTAAAGGTCAACGTCGGGGTAGTAGAAATCGGGGCAGTACTGGCGATGTTCAGCATCGGTGGTGTCGTGATCGTACCGTGCTTCGTACCGGTACTTGACCCCGTTGTAGAACAGCCAGTCAGCAATCATCCGTTCGCCCTGGCTTTTGACGACTTCGCCTTGCAGGGTCCGAAATCCCGAAGCCTTCGTGGCGGTGTCCCAGTCTTCGGGGTTCTCCTGTTCCTGCCCGAATTCGGGCAGGTCACTGCCGAACACGATACGGAAAAGGTCCCACCACGTCCGGAACCGGGGAGCGGTATCCCTGAGCCCGTCAACCAAGCGCATCAAATGATCATTGTCCTGTCCACTGTCCAGCCACGGGGCCAGGGCAGGTTTCCGGCCGGTGGCCTGACCAATGACCTCCAGCCCGAACGCGTGGAAGGTGCGGGCGGCAACCTGCTCACCGTCGAGTCCGAGCGGATGCAGACGGTCCTTGACGCGCTGTTGGAGTTCCTCGGCCGCGTCCTTGTTGAAAGCCAGCAGCAGGATCTTTTCCGCCGGGACGAGGTTACGGTGCAAGGCGTACGCGGTTTTGGCGACCATGGTGGAGGTCTTCCCGGAACCGGCCGAGGCTATGACCTGCACCCTGTTATCGAAACAGATCACGGCGCGGGCCTGCTCCAGGGTCAACGGTGAATGCTCAACCCTGTCAAACAAGTCAGCACAGGATGCCAACTCGGACTTCATATAATCCGCGTTCAACCCAGCAATGTACTGGCCAAGGTCCGCGCTCCATAACCGGATTGCTTCCTGGACAGTATTGTCCAGAGCGGCTATGTGGTCGGCCAGGAGCGGTTCGCGCAGGAGATCCCCGAACCCGTTTCCAGGTTTCAGTCCTTCCCACCGCAGCCGAAAGTCCCGGCTCAGCCATCGCCGCCCAGCCGCAGAGGGCAGGGCTGCATTGAAGAACCCTGCCGCCCAGACTTGAACGCTAGCGATCCTCCGGTCAAATGAAGCCTTGAGAGCCGCCACCCTCAGCATCAGGTCAACGGCCCGCCCCAGTTCCCGGGCGGATCGGGAAGGGATACCCCGCAGCAGAATGCACCGCCCCTCGTACGGCACTACAACGCTGGACCACAACAAGCCCGGCAGCACTATCGGCGAAGTCAGTGCCTCCAGACCGACACGAAATGACGTCCCGTCTTCGTGGACCGTCAGAACATCATCAACAACGACCAGCTCCCAACTGCCGGAACCAGTGACAAGCTTCCCGGACCATGACGGCCCCCAGGTCCTCAACATCCGTTCCCCCGCTGGTGTCGTCGCTGGTCCGGCCCACAAAAGGGGAGCCGGCTAAAGGAGCGGCTGGGCCAACGAGTATCCACACCGTCCACCATCAAGTATGACAGCGCTGTAGCGGCTATCTGTGGGGGCAGGTGAACGTGAAATGTCCGTTGCTTGGCGGCGACCACGATCTTGTCGCCCATGTGGGCGACGACGAACAATAAGGTGCCGCTGGCGGCTCATGATACGCAGCGTCGTGGGTCCGTGCGGACGGCTTCGAAGGTCCACAAGGACGTCACGGTCACGAGGATTTAAACCGCGATGCTATCGACTCACGGACGGCGGCGATCTCGACATCGCCGCCGGTCTCTTCTGTAAGCATTTTGGCTGTCCTCGACGGTGACACCAACCACGCCCCCATCATTCCGCAAGAGGTTGACGGCAACGTCGTGTGCCTCGGCATCTAGGCTATTCCACACCAGTTCGACCACGGCTTGCTGGCGGACCGAGTTCCCCGGCGTCATCCCCGGGATCGAAGTGGCGGTGCATCGCCCAGCCGAGGTCGGCGACGGCAGCGCGGACCCGGCGATCGGTGTTAACGGCGCCGAGCGCGGGCAAAGAACCAGGGAAACCGGCTCCTCAAGCGCAACTTCCGCGACCACAGTCCGGGCCGGCAAGGTCGCCCAGGTGATCGTTGGCGGCAGGGCAGAACCACAAGGCCATCCGCCTGCCCGGCGTTGCGGTCAATGTCAGGGAGCCCCTCAACCGATGCCTTGGCGGGCAACCAGTACACAGAGACGATATCGGCGGCACTTCTTGACTGCACTGCGCCCGTCAGCGGCGCTAATGGGCCCGGAGTGAAGAGGATAGCGAGGCAGCCCGACGGGAGTCGACGAGGTTCGGGACGCCTCCGAAGGAGGCCAGGGTCCGGGCGGTCTCGACGAACTCGCGTGCCAGCTCGTCGTTGACGTCAGTGCGCCAGGCAATCGACAGCGGAGAGGGCGGGACGTCTCTGACCGGGATGAACGACAGTCCCGGACGGTCATAGAAACGCTGGGTGGAGGCTTGAGTGAACGCAATTCCCCGCTCACCCATGATGGCTTCGAAACACTCGTCGACGGTGGCTACCTGAGTGCCCAGACGGACCGGCGCCCCGCCGCGGGCCTGGGTTGCGAGCCAGAAATCCCGCCATTTATCCGGAGCCTTGCGGGCGACGAAGGGCTCATCGACGACTTGTTCCACCGAGACCTCGGACAGTCCGGCAAAGCGGGAACTGCTGGCAACTACAAGGACCCGTGGCTCAATGAAGAGGGTCTCCATGGCGAGCCAGTCAGCCGCCGGCAGCGGAGGCCGCACAAATGCCACGTCAGCGCTTCCGTCGGCAAGCCCGGCGGTAGGGTCTGCGAAATCGAAGGACCTCATCTGGACGTGGATTTCCGGATGGTTGTTCTTGAAGGCGGCAAGGATCCGTGGCGTCAGTTCAGCTGCCGCGTTGGCCTGAAAGCCGACTATCAGGGTGCCCCTCACGCCGTTGGCAGCCTCGCGCGTCAACGAAACGGCGCGCTGCGCAGCGGATATAAGGCGTTTTGCTTCACCCAGCAGAACATCTCCCGCGCTCGTCAGGGAGACGCTCCGGCTGGTCCGTATCAGCAGGGGAGTGCCCAAAGAGTGTTCAAACTTCCGTATTTGGACGCTAAGGGATGGCTGGGCGATGTGAAGCCGGGCAGCGGCTCGCCCGAAATGCAGCTCTTCCGCGACGGCGACGAAGTACTGCAGGACGCGCAGGTCAAGCTGTGGCTGCTGCATCGTTCAACTCTAAGCTCGGCCACGATCGGGGTCCAATAGTTTCAGGCTATCGGTGGATAGGGGACAGGTATTGGACCGTTCGGGGCAACGGGGACTGCAATGGAAACAGCGAAGGGTTGCAAACGGAGACAGCCGCAAAGGCACTCCAGAGACCCGCTTTAGAGGCTCGGACAGAGAAGCCCTACCCTCCGCCAGACCAACGAGAGGAACAACGAAATGACGGTCGCAACACGTGCCCCTTCTGTAGCAGCCTGGGTTCAGAGCTTCACTGAGGCCAACAATCAGGACCCGGAAATTCAGGCCCACGGCAAGTACTTCACGTGCTCCTACCTGCTGGACATGGAGGCGCACACCTTTGTTGTCCGGGTGGAGTCGGGCACCATCGCCCAGATTTCCGTGGACCCGGGACCCATCGACGTGCCCTACCAGTTCGCCATCCGGGCCAGCGCCCACACCTGGGGTGAATTTGGCAAGCCGGTCCCGGCTCCCATGTACCACGGCATCTGGGCCGCCACTTTCCAGCGCGACATGAAACTGGAGGGCGACGTCCTGGTCCTGATGCAGAACCTTCGCTGCATCACCCGCCAGATCGAACTGCTGCGCTCCACCGGCGCACCCGTCTAGACCATAGGAGTTCCTGACATGAGCAAAATTTCCTCCGTCACCGGCCACTACGTCACCGTCGACGTGGACGGCCTCGAATACAAGGTTTTCTACCTCGAAAACGGCCAGGGCCAGCCCCTCGTCTGCCAGCACACCGCAGGAGCCCACAACCACCAATGGCGCGGCCTGCTGGAGGACCCGGAGATTACCGCCAACTACCGCGTCATCGCCTACGACCTCCCCCGCCACGGCAAATCAGACCCGCCGGAAAACACCCAGTGGTGGACCGAGGAGTACCAGCTCAGCGCGGACCACTACGCCAACTTCATCGTCGCCCTCGTGGATGCACTGGAACTGGTTGACCCCATCTTCATGGGATCCTCCTTCGGCGGCAACATAGCGCTGCAGCTCGCCCACCGCTTCCCGGAGAGGTTCGACGCCGTCATCCCCGTGGAGGGAGCGGACTACTCACCGGGGTTCTACCTCGACTGGTGGCAGCACCCCCACGCCAACGCCGCGCAGGTGTGCGGCAGCGGCACCTGGGACCTCATGGCCCCGCAATCGCCTGAGGCGGACCGCTGGAAAACGTGGTTCTACTACACCCAGGGTTCCGAGGCCTTCAAGGGCGACCTGTACTTCTACTCGGTGGACCACGATCTGCGCGGGAAACTGGGCGAAATCCAGACCGATAAGTGCGCGGTGGTTCTGATGACCGGCGAGTACGACTACCTCACGACCCCTGAAGATGGAGCCCGCACCGCGAGCCAGATCCCGGATGCAGAGTTCATCGAGATGAAAGCCATCGGGCACTTCCCGATGAGCGAGAACTACCCGGTCTTCAAGGGATACCTCGTTCGGGCTTTGGACCTGATCCGCAGCAAGACAAGCGTCCGGGCCTAACCGATTCGCACCTGAGGGGTCGGTGCCGGCCCAGGAGGGTCAGCATCGACCCCGCCGCCTCAATGGTGAAGAAGCACAGAAGAGCTAACGTCCTGATGCCTTGGCAGCCGAACCGCATCAAAACTGCTGAAGGTCGGGCTGCCGCCGCTACGACTTCCTTCAAACCACTTGGAGATAGAAACGATGTCAATATACGCCCAGCCTGAAGGCGCGCTGCTGGCCTCCGTGCCGAGGAACCTGCTGATCAACGGCGAATGGCGTCCGGCCGCGTCCGGGAAGACCTTCGACGTCGAGGACCCCGCCACCGGGAAGGTCCTGCTCAGCATTGCCGACGCCGGTCCCGAGGACGGCATGGCTGCCCTGGACGCGGCCGCTGCCGCGCAGGAGTCCTGGGCCAAGGTCCCGCCCCGCGAACGTGGGGAAATCCTGCGCCGCGCCTTCGAGATGGTGACGGAGCGCGCGGAGGACTTCGCGCTGCTGATGACCCTGGAGATGGGCAAGCCGCTGGTCGAGGCCCGCGGCGAGGTCACCTACGGCGCGGAATTCCTGCGCTGGTTCTCCGAGGAAGCCGTCCGTGCGTTCGGCCGCTACTCGGTCTCCCCGGACGGCAAGTCCCGGCTGCTGGTGACCAAGAAGCCCGTGGGCCCGTGCCTGCTGATCACGCCGTGGAACTTCCCGCTGGCCATGGCCACCCGCAAGATCGCCCCGGCCGTCGCCGCCGGCTGCACGATGGTGCTCAAGTCCGCGAACCTGACCCCGCTGACGTCCCAGCTGTTCGCTGCCGTGATGCAGGAAGCGGGCCTGCCCGCCGGTGTCCTGAACGTCATCCCCACCTCCACGGCCGGCGCCACCACGGGTCCGCTGATCAAAGATTCCCGGCTGAGGAAGCTGTCCTTCACCGGTTCCACCGAGGTTGGCCGCCGGCTGCTCTCTGACGCGTCCGAGACCGTCCTGCGGACTTCGATGGAGCTCGGTGGCAACGCCCCGTTCGTAGTGTTCGAGGACGCCGATATTGACGCGGCCGTGGCCGGCGCGATGCTGGCGAAGCTGCGAAACATGGGCGAGGCCTGCACCGCGGCAAACCGGTTCATCGTCCACGAGTCCGTCGCACAGGAGTTCGCGAGGAAGTTCACCTCCAAGATGGCGGATATGACCACCGCCCGCGGCACCGAACCCGAATCCAAGGTCGGTCCGCTGATCGACGCCAAGAGCCGGGACAAAGTCCACGAGCTCGTCACTGACGCCGTGAGCGAAGGCGCCGTCCTCATCATGGGCGGAGCGCCGGTAGACGGGCCAGGCTCCTTCTATCAACCCACCCTTCTCCTCGACGTCCCCGAGGGCACCCGGATCCTGTCCGAGGAAATCTTCGGACCCGTCGCGCCGATCATCACCTTTAACACCGAGGACGAGGCCGTCCGGCTCGCGAACAACACCGAGTACGGTCTGGTAGCCTACGTCTTCACCAGGGACCTCAACCGTGGGATCCGGATGGGCGAACGCCTCGAGACCGGCATGCTCGGCCTGAACACTGGTGTTGTGTCCAACGCGGCCGCCCCCTTCGGCGGGGTCAAGCAGTCGGGCCTGGGTCGCGAAGGCGGCCTCGAGGGCATCGAGGAATACCTCTACACCCAGTACATCGGCATCGCCGACCCCTACACCGGCTGACTTACACCCCAAACCGCAAGGCGTCTCCCTTCCTCGCAGTATGGGAGGTGACTGCCCCCCGGACCTGGTGAATCCTTGACGTAGCGAGCGAGTGCTCGTGGAAGGATGTTGACGATGCCGGCGGCTTATGGGGCGGAGTTCCGCCAGGATGTTACTGATGTGACCCGTAGGGGCGACGCGCCGCTGGCGCAGATTGAAGGATTTCCGGCTCGCGGTCACGACCTTGAAACGCTGGATCGCCACCGCCGATCGCAAGGATACCGGGACCGGGTCGGCGGCCGTGGAGTCGGCCGCGATGCGGGAACTATGCAGGTGATTTGGTGCTCGAGAACCTGAAGCTTCCAGTTTTTTTCGAGCGTCTGTTGTGCGTACCAGTCGCGGACCGCGGGATCCTTCAGCCTGAGCAGTTCGATGATGTGGCCCCACGGGAGTGCGCCCACGCGCTGCTTCGGACCAGTCCCAAGCAGCGGCGAACGCGCGCATGTAGAAGAGGTTTGAACGCAGTTTTGAGGCCTGCGGCGAGGCGCTGCAGGACTTTGCTACCCCGCGGTTCCTGTGTCTGGCGCTCCAGGATCGTAGCCCCGGTTGCTCACTACATTCGACCATCGCGCTGATTGCCGCCTGCTGGGCTCGTAGCTGCGCTGATGCAACGAAGCTCCTTCAGGGAGGTGACGATTCCGCTGTAGCCGCTGGGCAGGTCAGGCTCGATTTTGGACACGCACCCGCCTTAGTCGTTGGATCAGACCCGATCTCGTGCGTAGCGGTGCCCCATTGTCCAAAGCGCTCTGGACAATTGGAAGGTTCATTCATTTCGGCCGGCCTGGCCAGCCTCCGGCAATAGTCCAGAGCTCTTTGGACTATCCGCCCGAGGCCTCCCTTGAAATGGGCTGGATCAACGTGTCGGGCGGGGTGAAGGAACCGTGCAGCGTTAGGAGACAAAACCAAGCAGCGCCGGCGGTTCCTATAGTTGGCCCAGTCTCGTGATCGAATGTTCGTGAATGTCGAGAAGTCTGCGTTCGCCTTGTTGTGTATGTATCCACTCCAGGCCCCTCCCCACAGCTCATCTATCATTATCTTTCAATTTCTTGCATAGTCTTTCAAAAATCTATTGACCTGCGATGCGAACCACGCCTACGATCGAGTCCTGTAGAGATCGTTGGAACGGACAAGCCCGCGACGGCGCGGCGCTTGGAGGAGGAACTTATGAGCGGTTCAGGAACAGCTGACGGGGTCAGCGGGCCCGGATTCCTTGCAGGACAGATCGAACGTGAACTTATCGGGGCTGTCGGTGAAAGCAACGTGAGCCGGGATCCAGCAGATCTTCAGGCGCAGGCTTCCGACTGGTCATGGGTGAGTAAATACCTGACGTACAAAGACCTAACGGTTCCGGCCGCGGACTTCGCGGTACGTCCCGAGACGACCGAAGAGGTCGAACGAATCGTGCAGATCGCCTCGGATTACCGGATTCCGGTAGTTCCGCGCGGCGGCGGATCAGGCACGCAAGGCGGGACGTTCGCCCCGTACGGCGGAATTGCCCTAGATCTGGGCCGAATGAACCGGATCATCGATATCGATGAAGACAGCCTGGTCGTCACCGCCGAGGCCGGGCTTGAGGGTCCGGTTCTGGAAGAGGAGCTGAACAAGAAAGGGCTGACCCTGGCCCACTACCCGGGCTCGTACCATCTGGGGGCAACCCTTGGCGGGTATGTGGCCGCACGCGGATCCGGCGTTGTGTCCACCAAGTATGGGAAGGCCGAAGACCAGGTTCTCCAAGTGGAGGCTGTCGTGCCACCAGGGAAGACCATCAACACGCTGAGGGTTCCCAGCCACGCCGCCGGCCCCGACCTCCTGCAGACACTGGTCGGTTCGGAGGGGACCCTGGGGGTCATTACGAAACTGTCCATGAGGCTGGACCCACTTCCCGAGGCCCGGGGGTTCCTTTCCTTTAGCTTCCCGGACATCTTTGCGGGCATCGAAGCCGCACGGCTGATCATGACCAACAGGCTGCGACCCGCCGTTATCCGCCTTTACGATGAGGCCGATAGCCGAAAGTTGCAGGACTGGGTGGGAACCCCGTTTACCGGCACCCTGATGGTGATCATGTGCGACGGCACCCAGGACCTGGTGGACTATGAAACGAAAGCCATCACCACTCTGGCAGAGAAGGCCAGTGGAACGTCGCTCGGGCCGGACGTCGGGCGCACTTGGTGGGAGGGCAAATACGAGCCATACGCCAAGGGCAAGCTGCCCGCCCCGCCGCAGATGTACGGCACGTTTGACACCGTCGCCCGGTTCTCCGATCTGGGACGCATCTACCGGGCCAAAAAGGAAGCCATCGAAACACAGTTTGCGGCCGAAGGCGCACGGTACACGGCCCACTTCTCGCACTGGTTCCCCTGGGGCGGAATGATTTACGACCGCTTCTACGTCGACAATCCTCCCGCAGACCCGGCAGAGGCCATCGCCCTGCACGACAGGCTCTGGGACGTCGGAGTCAAGGCCAGTCTTGACAACGGAGGCGCACTGAACGAGCACCACGGAGTTGGCCTGAAGCTCGGCCGCTTCATGCGGCCCCAATACGGCCACGGATTTGACCTCATGCGCGGCATCAAGGACGCCTGGGACCCCGACGGCATCATGAACCCCGGAAAGCTGGGCTTCGGGCCGCCACGCGGTCAAAGGCTGTAACACCAGACATACTCGACCTTTTCCGCCACTGCTTTGACAGCTTCACCACTGCTTCATCAACAAGGAGAACGCAATGACCGAACGGCCCAACCGGGTGATCAACCGCCTTACCGAGGGGGATGATGAGTTCCGCTCGAAATTCCGATCCTGGAACCACGCCTACCTCTCATACGTGGACATCGCCGAATACCTCAAGACCAAGGACACCATCCTGGTCCCGATGGCCAGCACGGAACAGCATGGCCCACACCTGCCCCTCTACACCGACACGATCACCGCGGTGGAGATCTCCGAGCGCATCTCAGAAGCCATCGGCGTGCTGCACACACCGCCCATCTGGGCCGGCTACTCGCCCCAGCACATGTACGGTGTCGGCGAGGGCCGCGGGACCGTGACCTTGCGCAGCTCGACGCTTCTAAACTTCATGAACGACGTTGCACGGAGCCTCATCCACCACGGGTTCAACCGCATCATCTTCATCAACGGTCACGGTTCCAACATCAAGGTAGTTGACCCCGTCCTGCGGAAACTCCGATACGAAACCGGAGCGTTGATTTCCTTCGTCAAGCCCTACATGGAACGCTACGAGGGAATCCTCGAGGGCCTCATGGAGAACCCTCCCGAGGAAACGCCGGGCTGGCACTCCAGCGAACTGGAAACCTCCCAGGATTTAGCCTGGAACCCCAATCTCGTACGCATGGAACGGGCCGTGGACACCCGGGCTCACATCCCCGATTTCCTTCCCAAGGCCTTCAGTAAGGACGATGGCATGCCCGACGCGGAATTCGAGGGCTACCAGTACTTCAGCTTCCCGATGGACCACCATGAATTCGTGGAGAACGGCATCATCGGCAACCCGATGCGTGCCACCGCAGAAAAAGGCGAAGAGGCCTTCCGCCGCCTGAGCGAGCATGTAGCGCGCGGCATCCTCGAGCTGGAAAAAGTACCCGTGGAAGTCCACCACCGCGAGTTCACTGACCGCACAATCTAAGCCCGACAGGAGCAGGGGTGGCGGGAGTACGTGAAACTGCCGCCGCCATTGACCCCCACCCAGGGTGATAGATATCTTTCACAAAAAGAAATAACTTGATGGATATTTCATTCTATTTTCCACCATCTCGTCGACGTAGCCGAGCAAGGAGCCACCAATGTCGCGTTCCCCCCGTCCCGCCCCCAGTCCTTTCAGGCGGCGAGCCATGCAACTTACCGCTGCGATAGCCGCAGTGGGTTCAATGTTCCTGTTGTCCGCCTGCTCCGGTACCTCGGGGGCCGGGGGAAGCACCGCCAGCGGCGGGGGTGAACAGATCGTCATCGGCGTCGCCATGAAAACCCAGCAGCAGCGGCGGTGGGGATTCGACGTCGCCGCGATGCAGAAGAAGGCAGATGAGATCGGCGTCAAACTCATCGTCCAGTACGCCAACGATGACGCAAACACCCAGTCCAGCCAGATCGAAAACCTCCTCAGCCAGGGCGTCAAGGCACTCATCGTCACGCCGGTGGACGACAAGGCCGCCGGCTCCAGCGTGAACCAAGCTAAAGCCCAGGGCGTTCCCGTGATCTCGTACGACGTCGGTATCCAGGGCGTCCCTGTGGATTACTTTGTGGTCCGCGACAATGACAAGGTCGGAGTCCTGCAGGCCGAGGCGGCCCAGGCTTTCAAACCCGAAGGAAACTACGCGTTGATCGAGGGCGATCCCGCCAACGACGTGGCCCAGGCGATTCACAAGAACCACCTCTCAACCCTGCAGGGCAAACCCGCCAAAATCGTTTACGACCAGTTCACCAAGAATTGGGATCCTTCGACGGCGCTCAGCACCGCCGAAAATGTCCTCAGCTCGAACAACGACAATGTCTCTGCCTTCCTTACAGCCAACGATGGCATGGCCTCCTCAGCAGTCCAGGCGTTGCGGGGCCGCGGACTGGCCGGCAAGGTCTTTGTTTCAGGCCTCGACGCCGACCCGGCCAACCTGAAGCTGATTGACGAGGGTGTCCAGACCATGTCCGTCTGGACACAGATCGACCAGCAGGGCGCCATCGCCGTGGACGTAGCCGCCAAGCTGGCCAAGGGCCAGAAGCCGCAGCCGCAAAAACTTACGGACAACGGCTCCGCGAATCCGATCCCGACCATGCTCGTGCCGGTCGTCTCGGTGACGAAAAACAACCTGTGCGACTTTGTCAACAAGATCGCACCCAAGGGTTGGGTCACCGCGAAGGACGTCTTCGCCGACCCCTCGACGTGCCCGGCATCCTGAGAGTGACCGGAGCGTCAGTCATGGAACCATCAGAAACCCCCGAGGGCGGCGTAGCCGCGCCGCTCCTCGGCGGTGACAGCGACGTCGTCCTGACCGCCGAAGGCATTACCAAGACCTTCGGCGGTGTGGCGGCCCTCTCCGATGCCTCCTTCACGCTTCTGCGTGGGCGCGTCCTGGGAGTCATTGGCGAGAACGGGGCGGGCAAGTCAACCCTCATGAAGGTCCTGGCGGGCGTCTACCCGTCAGGTTCGTACGGCGGGACGTTCCGGCTGGAAGGCCGCGAATGCTCCTTCCGCAGCGTCCGTGAGGCACGGCAGCACGGAATCGTCTTGATCCCCCAGGAACTGCACATCGCGCCTTCCCTGTCCATTGCCGAGAACATGTTTGCCGGCGATCTTCCGAGGCACCGAGGGATGACGGACCCGGGGGAGCTGGCCGCCCAGGCGAACCGCTGGCTCACGTTCTTCGGGCTGGATGTCGATCCGCTGAGCCCCGCGTCGGTACTATCCCCATCGGAACAGCGGCTGACACTCATCGCCGGCGCCCTCTCCCGGGACGCCAAAGTCCTCATCCTGGACGAACCCACAGCCTCCCTGTCTGAGGGAGAGGCGCAGACGTTGTTCAAACATGTCATGCGTCTGAGGGACGAGGGCATCGGGATCCTCTTCATCTCCCATCGTCTGGATGACATCGCCCAGATCTGTGACGAGCTCCTGGTGATGCGAAACGGGAAGCGGGTGGAGTACTTCAACACAGGCAATGCCCCACGCCGGGAAATCGTAGCAGCCATGATCGGACGTGACCCCTCCGAGGTCCAGGTCGCTCCGGAAAGGCCAAAGAGTTCCGAGCCCGTTCTCACTATCCACGACGTGTCCGTGGCCGACCCGATCGACGCCCAGAGGCTACGCGTCGAGAGACTGAACCTTACTGTGAACCGGGGCGAAATCGTCGGACTGTTTGGACTGGTCGGTGCGGGCCGCACCGAGCTTGCCAAGGCAATATTTGGTACGTGGAAGGGACGTGTTCGGGGCCGGATGGAGTTGTATGGCCGTGAGTACCGCCCCAGAAATCCCGCCCACGCGATCGCCAGCGGGATCGGTCTGCTCACAGAAGACCGGAAACAGACCGGAATCTTTGCCGGCCACTCGCTGCTTTCGAACTTCGACGCCGCTTCTTCGAAGGCGGTGTCACGATTAGGGTTCATCAAGTCCACCCTGGACGATTCCCGGGCGGATCAGCTGATGCGACTTCTGGACGTCAGGGCCCGCACGGTCACCCAACACATCGAAACGCTCAGCGGCGGCAACCAGCAGAAGGTCCTTCTCGGAAGGTGGCTCGCCACTCACCCAAAGCTGTTGATCCTTGATGAACCGACGGCCGGAGTTGACGTCGGTGCCAGGGAAGAAATCTACGGCCGGATCGAAGTGTTGGCGGAGCACGGTTGCGGGGTGCTGGTAATTTCCAGTGACCTTGATGAAGTCATACGCCTCTGCGACCAAACACATGTCATGTACAAGGGACACATCACGGCAACGCTGCCCCGTGTCCCCACCCGCCATGCCCTGATGGCAGCGGCGACCGGAGGAGAATAAATGTCCATCGATACCAGCACCCCCACCGCGGAAGGTCCGCTGCGGGCAAAGGTCCAGAACCAGGCCCGCAAGGAACTCGCCGCCCTGCTCAGCAAGCGAACGCTGATCTTCATCGGCATCTTCGTCGTCCTCGCTGCCCTTTTCCACCTGCAGTCACGCGGCCTGTTCCTGACCCCGCGCAACCTCTCGCTCCTTCTCCGGCAGGGCGCAATCCTGGCCGTCATTGCCGGCGGCGTTGCAGTGCTGATGATCATGTCCGAAATTGACCTGTCGATCGGCAGCTCAGTATTTCTCTGCGGGGTCGTGGCCGCCACACTCGGCAGTGACCCGAGTGTACCTCTGCCGTTGGCGGTTCTCGCCACGATCGGCACCGGCCTGTTGCTTGGGGTGCTCCAGGGATCGTGGGTCGTCTTTCTCGGTATTCCGTCATTCATCGCGACGCTGGCCGGCCTGCTTGCCTTCCGCGGTCTGGGCCTGCTGTGGACCAACGCCAGCACGGTCGGGCCGGTTCAGCCGGGCTTCACAGCCCTGAGTGAAAGCTTCATCCCCCAGCAGGCGTCCTTCCTAATCCTGGCCGCAGTCTTCGTCATCGGGCTGGCACTGGTCATCCTCCGTGGACGCTCCCGGTCTCGGGTCGTCGGTCTGGCCCTCGGCACCGGTGAAAGACCACGCACATTCACTGCACGCCTGGCCGCAGAAATCGTGATGATCGCGCTCCCTCTGGCGATCCTGGCCTGGATCGTCGGCGGATTCCTCGGAATACCGAACGCCCTGGTCTGGGTGGCCGTGATAATCGCCGTCCTGACAGTGGTCATGGCCAGAACCACCTACGGCCGAAATGCGTACCTGCTCGGAGCCAACAAAGAAGCTGCCGTCTATTCCGGCATCAACGTCAAGCGGACGGTGTTCCTCGGATTCGTCATCATGGGGGTCCTTTACGGCGTCGCCGGTGTCCTGTTGACCGCACGCCTCGGTTCATCGACACCCGGAGCCGGTGAGTTCATGGAACTGGACGCCATCGCCGCAGCCGTAATCGGTGGCGTGTCCTTGCGCGGGGGCATCGGCACCGTAGTCGGTGCTGTGATGGGAGCCCTGCTCCTGACCACCATCAACAACGGCATGAGCATCCTGAATATCTCGTCCTTCTCCCAGCTCGTCATCAAAGGCGCGATCCTGGTCGTCGCACTGGGCCTGGACGCTTACATCCTCAAGCGGGCAGCGCGTTAGCTTCCCACTCCCGTCAGTCACCATCCGCAATATTCAAGAAGGAGCTCCAATGAAGGACCTGAAATTTGCCGTCATCGGTGGCGGTTTCATGGGCAAGGCCCACAGCATCGCTCTGGCAACCTACCCCATGTACGTCTGGCCGACCCCTTATTATCCCCAGCGAGAACTCATCGTTGAGATCAACGACATGCTCGCCGCGGAGTCGGGCCAGCGTTTCGGATTCAATCGCGCGGGCACAGACTGGCGCCAGGCCGTCGAAGACCCCGAGATCGACGTCATCGATGTGCTCGTCCCGAACGTGCTGCACTACGACGTAGTCATGGCCGCCATTGAGGCGGGAAAGCACGTGATCTGCGAAAAGCCGCTGGCGCTGGACGGCGACAAGGCCAGACGAATGGCCGACGCTGCTGAAGCTGCCGGGATCGTCAACCAGGTCGGATTCAACTGGCGGCTCACCCCGGCCATCCAGCTCGCCAAGAAATTGATCGATGAAGGTGCCATCGGGGAAATCCGGTCTGTGCGCTCCTTCTGGCTCGGTGAGTTCTTCAACGATCCTTCCGTGCCATTGGTCTGGCGGTTCCAGAAGGAACAGGCCGGGTCAGGAGCCCTGGGTGACATCGGCAGCCATGCCATCGACTTTTCACGGTTCCTGGCCGGGGAAATCACAGAGGTGCAAGGCGTGCAGCAACACTTCATCAAGGAACGCCCGCTGCCCGGCGGAACAGGTACCGGAGTCGTGGAAGTCGACGACGCGACGGCCTTCATGGTCCGCTTCGAAAGCGGCGCAACAGGCTACATCGAAAGTTCATGGGCCGCGCCGGGACACAAATCCGATGCCGGGTTTGAAATCACCGGCTCCACCGGTAGCCTCAGCTTCACATGGGAGCGGATGTCCGAACTGCGTTTCTACGACGGCCGCGACGCCGCGGACCGCCAAGGCTATCGGACCATCCTGGTAGGGCCCCCGCACCCGTACGGCGAACACTTCTGGCCGGTACCGGGCTACCAGATCAGCTACTCGGACACGAAGGTAATCCAGATCCTCGACTTCATTCAGGCGGTCTCGGGAGAAAAAGCTGCCCCTCAGACGACGTTCCGGGACGGACTGCGCTCCACACTGGTCGAGGAAGCAGTGATGGAATCAGCCCGCACCGGGCAGTGGACCAAAGTCGCCCGCGACTAGATGAAGGACACACAAACCATGGGAAAGCTAGACGTCCTGTACGAACCGGCAATGATTGGCCGGCTGAAACTGCGCAACCGCTTCATCCAGTCTCCGATGCACACCCGATTTGCCTCCGAATTCGGCGAAGTGTCCCAGCAGATCATCGACTACCTCGTCGAACGGGCGCGCGGCGGAGTGTCGATGATCATCCTTGAGAACACAGCCGTTGACTGGAACGTCGGACGTGCAGCCGGCAACCCAGTCCGCATCGACGAAGATGTCTTCATTTCAGGTCTGAGTGACCTCACGGAAGCCGTGCACCGTGAGGACACCCTCATCGCAGTGCAACTCCACCACGCCGGCAGGCAAAATGGCGCCGCGAACACAGAGGGTCATGTCGGTCCAGTCGGCCCGTCCGCGGTCACTTCCACGGCAATCGGCGACGAGCCCCGTGCCCTGGAAATCCCGGAAATCAAGATGATCATCGACCAGTTCGCCGACGGAGCCCGCCGCGCAGTCGCAGCAGGATTCGATATGGTCGAAATTCATGGATCCCACGGCTACCTGCTCACGCAGTTCCTCTCGCCGCAATCGAATCTGCGGACCGACGAGTATGGAGGATCCTTTGAAAACCGGGCACGTTTCCCGCTCGAAGTGGTCCGCGCCGTCCGTGACGCGGTTGGACCGGACTTCCCAGTCAGCTACCGCATCAGCCTGGAAGAAAGGGTGCCGAGGGGCATGGACTCCGAAGACGGGCTGGCGTTCTGCAAGCTGATCGAAGAATACGTCGACGTCTTCAATGTCACAGCCGCCACCTACGAGTCCATGGATTCCATCTTCATGATGCAAGGCGTCCGGCCCGCAGAGTTGTTGCCCCTGGCCGCCAGGGTCAAGGCCCAAGTGGCCAAACCTGTCATCGGTGTCAGCCGGCTCGGGTGGGCGCTGGATACCGCAGCTGAGTCCGTACGCGCCGGAGAGATCGACTTCGTTGCCCTGGCCCGCACCCAGCTGACCGACCCCGAACTCGTGACCAAGACGCGCAACGGAGAACCGGACAGGGTTCGCCGCTGCATAGCTTGCAACGAATGCGTCGGTGGCTTCCTGTTCAAGGGATGGAGGGTGCACTGCGTCATCAATCCCGAACTCGGCAATGAAGGCAGGCTGCCGCAACTGCTCTCGATTCAGCCGCGCAAAAAGCGCGTCGTCGTTGTTGGCGGGGGCCCGGCAGGTTTCGAGGCGGCACGAGTCGCCGCCCACCGCGGCCACGAGGTAACCCTCCTTGAAGGCCGTTCCCGGATCGGCGGCCAGGTGCTCACGGCGGCCAACGTCGACTTCAAGCACACCGAAATGGAAGCCTACGTCAAGTACTTCGAAGCCGAACTGGAGCATCTCGGGGTCGATATACAACTGAAGTCCTGGGCTTCTCCTGAGCATCCGGCACTCCAGGGAGCGGACGAGGTCATTCTTGCGACCGGAGCCGTTCCCAGCGAACCGCCCGCCGGTGCATTCGACGCCGTTGCAGCACTGGAGACAGGGGAGCTTCCGGAAGGGGACATCGTGGTCCTCGGATCCAATGAAATCGGTCTGAATGCTGCCGCCTACGCCGCCCAAGAGGGCCGCAGAACCACTGTGGTCACCTACGGCAAGGACCCCGGCTATGACATGAACCCCCTGTTGTCCGCACATACGGTCAAACTACTGACGGGCATGGGTGTTGTCTTCGATGACGATGAACCAGCCGGGGGTTCGAAGCTTTGGGCGCCGGACTGGATTGCCGACGAATCGTCCTGGAGCCTCCCTGAAGGACTAAAAGTGACAAACGCGGGCGCGCGCGCCAAGGGCGGCCGGTTGTTCCAGGCGACGCAGTCAGGCTTCTGGGTAGGAACACGGCTCTAGGTGCTTGAGGTGAACACTTTCACCCGAAGATCCACCATCCTGGAATCCATCGAACGTGATGGAGTTGTAAACCTGCGCGCGCTCAGCCACGAGCTGGGCGTCGCGCCGGTAACAATCCACAGGGACCTGGAGCACCTCGAGCAAATTGGCGCTGTGGAACGTATAAGAGGCGGAGCCCGCAAACGCGAAGCGGCTAACCACAGCGTCCATGCCGAATTCTCCCTGCGCCTGAACGAATCGGCAGAAGCGAAGACCGCAATGGCTGAGCATGCGCGGGATAGCATCCCGGAGGGCTCGACGATCTTCCTTGATTCCTCGACCACATGTCTGGCTCTGGCCCGGGTCCTCCAGCAGCGGCCCCCTGCGGCGCTGACTCTGGTGACCAACTCCCCGGCCATTCTGTACGAAATGAACACCAGCAACATCCATGTCATCGCCACCCCCGGAGAAATCAACCAGCCAATGAAGTGCATCAGCGGCCGGTGGACGGTCGAGTTCCTGGAACAGCTCAGTTTTTCGGCAGCGTTCCTGTCCGCCGCAGGGATCATGGTGGACCGGGGCCTACTTACCGGCTACCGGGAACTGGCGGACATTGCCTCCGCCGTCCTGAACCGGGCCGACAAGCGCGTGGCTCTCGTCGACGCCACCAAGTTCGGCGGCCAGGCGCTAATCCAGTTGGCCACGCACGATCAGATAGACGTCGTGGTCACAGATGACCGTCTCACGGCAGAAACACGCGACAAATACAAGCACGCCGGATGGACAATTGAAATCGCGCTTTCAGGAAAGGACAAATAGCCATGCCGCACGTGCCCGTCATCGCCGTCATCGGAACACTGGACACCAAGAGCAATGAGATTGCCTACGTCCGCGACAAGATTATCGGCCTCGGCGCCCGTGCCCTGGTCATCGACAGCGGCATACTGGGCACGCCGACGATCCCTGCAGACATCGACCGCACAGCCGTGGCAACTGCGGCAGGAAAAACCCTCGGCGAAGTGCAGCAGGCCGGAAGCAGGTCCGCAGCGGTGGAACTGATGGAAGTCGGACTCGCGGCCATCGCCCGCGACCTCTACCAGGCAGGGAAGCTGCACGGTGTGCTCTGTCTCGGCGGAGCTGAGGGCGGCCTGATGGGTGCCGCGGCTATGCAGGCACTACCTGTGGGCGTGCCGAAATTCATTGTGTCGCCCAGCGCATCGGGGCGCAGAGAATTCGGTCCCTTCATGGGCAGTTCCGATGTGACCGTCATGCATTCAGTCATCGACATCCTTGGACTCAACGCCATCGCGCGCAGCATTTTCGACAACGCCGCGGCAGCGATCGTTGGAATGGCCACCTGGGCGGGCAAAACCCCGCACAGCGACCGCCCTGCGGTGGGCGTCACGATGCTTGGACAAACAACTCCCGGCGCGATGGTCCTCGTCCGGATCCTCGAAGATGCCGGCTACGAGCCCATCATCTTCCACGCCAATGGGGTGGGCGGACCCGCCATGGATGCCCTCGCACGCGAAAAGGTCCTGGCGGGAGTCATAGATTTCACACTGTCAGAGCCGGCCAACAGCATGTTCAACGGGATCCACAGCACCGACGATCGGAGGATGACCGCCGCTCCCGAATCAGACATACCCCTCCTTGTCGTGCCCGGAGCGGCCGATTTCTTCAACCAAGGCCCGATCAATACCGTCGAACCCGCCTATAGCCAACGCCCCATGTACAGGCATAACCCAGTAGCCACCCTGGTCCGCATCCAAACCGATGAAATGAAGGAACTGGGCAAGATCATTGCCAACAGAATTCGCACCGCAACCGCACCCACCGCGGTCCTCGCGCCAACCAAAGGATTCTCCCTCATAGGCGTTATGGACGGACCCATCGCGGACCCGCAAGCCGACCTCCGCCTTATCGAATCCCTCGAGCACAACCTCCCAGCGTCCATCCCGGTCGAGCGCGCGGACATGGACATCAACGATGCAGCCTTCGGAAAGCTCGCAGCGGAAAGATTTCTCGGTCTCATGGCCCGCACCGGCCTCGGGAGGCGTCCACTGCTCCAGGAACGGGCATGACAAGTACGCTGAAGGCTGCCCGGATCACGGCCGACCTCGGACTGTCAAAGATGTCAATCAGCCCGAGCGATCCTAAGGTATATTCCGTGGACACTTTCGGCAGGCGCAACAAAATCTTGGACATGCTTCAGAGCGCCGAATATCTCCCGCTGGGAACCCTCATCGACGAGCTGGGTGTCGCCCCGGCGACGGTGCACCGCGACCTCGAATACCTGGCCGGGACCGGCGCCATTGAACGGGTCCGGGGCGGCGCCAGGCGCCCGCCCTCAACCGACCACTCCATCCGTACCGACTTCACCCTCCGCCTCCAGCAATCGGCGGAGGCCAAAAAGGAAATCGCGCAGCGCGCAACGTCTGAAATTGAAGACGGTGCCACGGTCTTCCTCGACTCATCCACTACAGCATTGGCCGTTGCACGGGAGCTCGAGAAAGAACAACGCCGACTCACGATCGTGACAAACTCACCGGCGATCGCCTACGAATCAATCTCTGCACTCCTGCATATCATCATGGCGCCCGGCGACCTCAACCCGTCCCTCAAAGCCGTGACCGGCCCATGGACAGTTGAATTCTTGTCAAAGCTGTCCTTTTCAATGGCCGTGGTCTCGGCCGCAGGAATTACACCAAGCGCAGGACTCGTCACGACCCAGCGGGACCTGGCTGATGTAGCGACGACCGCAGTTGAAAGGGCCAGTCGGAGTATCGCCGTGATTGACGCCTCCAAATTCGGGACAACAGCCCTCATACAGATGGTCCCGCCCGGACGAATTGAAAAGGTCATTACTGACAGTCGACTAGATCCGCAAACGGCCGCTGCCTACAGAGCATCAGGTTGGGCGATCGAGATCGGTCCTTAGAGCTACCGGCTCAATGGAGTTGTCCCACATGGAGGTCAACGTGTCCGAGGACGACGGTGGCCATGGTCCGAGCCTCGACGTACAGGGAGTCCCAGATGGCCCGCGCGCTGAAGGTCTTCAGCACGGACAAACCCCGGGCCAGCGCCTCAACATGGTCCGGGTCGTTTTTCTTCTAAAGGGAGGCGGTCTCCGGCAGGCTTGGCACTATTCGAATCTATCTCATCAGCGGCGCGTGGGGCTGCAGGCCTTCTGCTGGGACGAGGGCCAAGTTGCTTGCCGTCCCGCCGGTGACGACGTGGTCTCGGCTGGCGGCTCCCTGCGCGGGACAGTGTCCATGCACGTCTGCGCGGCGTCGTAAAGTAAGTAGGGTGACTAATCCGATCAGCCCGTCGGAGGCATGGCATCGCCTGCGTGAAGGCAACGCGCGTTTCGTCTCCGGAGGCGCACTTCACCCGAACCAGGGCGCGTCGCGGCGCAGCGAACTGGTGAACACCCAAAATCCCTTTGCAGTCATCTTCGGCTGCTCAGACTCCCGCCTGGCCGCGGAGATCATCTTCGACCTTGGCCTCGGTGACGCCTTCGTGGTCCGCACAGCCGGGCATGTGCTCGACGACGCGGTCCTCGGATCCCTCGAGTACAGCGTTTCGGTGCTCAATGTCCCGCTGATCGTTGTCCTGGGACACGACAGCTGCGGCGCCGTGACCGCCACCAAGGACGCAGTGGAGACCGGACAGATGCCCCCGCGGTTCATCCGGGATCTTGTCGAACGCATTACCCCCTCGGTGCTGACGTCCCTCCGGGAAGATAAAACGGACGTTAACGACATGGTCGTCGAACACGCCAAGCAGACTGTGGACCGGTTGCTGGAAAGCTCCCAAGTGATTGCCTCCGCTGTGAGCGATTCCTCCACGGCCGTGATTGCCGTAGCGTACCGACTCGAAGAAGGCCGTGCGCAGCTCATCTCGGAATCAGGCCTCGTCTAAGGGGCGCCAGGCCGGCACCGGCCTACCCGTCCTGTCTCATCTAAGTTGAACCATCCAGTCCTGATTTCTCGGGAGGGGTCAATTTTCGTAGGAATATGCAGGATGGACTTAGTCGATGTAGTCCTCCTCGTCTGTTTGCTGCCGGCGGCGTATTCCCAGTCGCCAAGGTCATCGATGTAGCCGAAAAGCCGATGCAGTTTCGCCTTGGTGAACGAGCGCTTCTTGGCCAGGACGGCATCATCAGTGGTGTGCCGTGGCATGTTCCACTCGAAGCAGATCTGGCTCGAGATATCGCCGAAAGTCTGTTCGCAGAACTCGCCCCACCCATAGCCAGGGTGCGTCAGGTAGGAGCAGAAGATTGCCACGGCCTTGCTTTACGAGCGCAACGTCTTCAGGCTGATCGGTTTCTCGCCCGAACGCAGGTCGGCCAGGGAGTCATCAACGTCGACCGGGCGCCTATTGCCACGGAAATTTACCCGTGAAGCGCTGAAAGCGTTCCGGAAGCTGGCAGCGCTGCTTGATGGTCTCTGTCGTGAGGCTGCGTGCGAGCATCTGCGCCCGCCGCCCATCGAGCATGGCAGTGAAAACTCGTTCATCGGCCCGGAACAGCCTAATGTCCGGGCGACTGTTCGCGCATAAGCGCGTTCGCCGCCGTCGTGCTTGGGGAGGTCCACGCGGAGCGTCACGCCGATGTGGTTGGTGTCCAGGCTAATGCACACGAGGCTTTTCTGGGGCCAGAAGCCTAGGGTGTGGCCGATGAAGCTGAGGACATCGGCGGGGGTTTTGCTGCTGAGCGTTTCCATGGTCTTTCTCTTGCAGGGGCGGCGTCGGTCGTGGTCGTTAGGCTTCGGCGTCGTTCTGATACGGGGACCGCTGCTGGGCAGGAGGGGCCGGAGTGCAACTTGGGGAACCGGCAACGATTCAAAAGTTCGTGAGGAAATAAGCGGAGCGCCGAGCGAAGTTTTGGATTGAGGTCGGCGCGAAACGCCCTGGTTGAGCGGAGGACCCGCCCAGCGATGATCGAACATCAGAACGACAAACAGCGAAGATTCCCTGGCAGTCCGTCGTCAACGGCGTGCGGCCCGGCACGACATCGGGTCCGCGCCCCCGCAGGGAAACTAATGTCCGACATGAGTGCCGGAGAGCCCATCGAGCGCGAATTCGGCGAAAAGACAATGTTCCGCGCTCGACTGGGACGGCGGGACCTCGATCGCTGTACGGTCGTAACCAGCTGGCGGGTGAGAACCCGTCGGTCTCGCGCCACTCCAGCGCTTTGCTGCGTGAACACGGGAGCGCCGCATCCCCCTGATGGACCGGCTAACGACTATGAATTAACGCCAGACGCGCAGGCCGAACCTGACGGTCGCAAGAACTTATGGACGTACAGCGCGCAAACGACAGAGACCTTTGATCACGACCCCGAAACGGTGTGGGCGCTCATACGGGCCGCCGAGAGCGCCATCCTGCTCTCAGACGCCCAGCGCGCCTTCACCGTCCCCGGAACACCAACCGGTGTAGGAGAACAGCAATGCATCATCGGACGCGACGGCACCGTGTCCATCATCGAAGTCATTGGTGAGGAGACCCCTAGATGGGCCGCGACAAGGCCTGTCACACCCGACAAGACAAACAGCCGATCCACCTACACGCTTGAACCGACGCCAACAGGATGCACCCTGACGATGGGAATCGTCATGGAACTGCCTACAGGCTTCAAATTTGCCGAAGACCCGGAACAGTGGTGGGAGTCCCACGCACGCACCTATCTGAAGCGAGTGAAAGAAGTCCTTTTCCGCCCGACAGGGATGACCTTCTCCGAGGCCGCGCTCGAACTGGCACGACCGGAATCCGGGCGAAAACCCACAGATTCTAGACACCCAGAAGCTCCCACAGCTGTGGATGCGTCAGGGAGTACGTCGTGCACCGCGGCGCCTCAACAATGCGCGCCCCAGTACAGAGTTCGACCGCAAGCCGGTAAGGACTTCGAGAGATCGCAACGTGAAATGCTCCTTCCCCGCGCAGGCACTGTTGTTGGATGGCGACAAACGGCGTTGCGCCTCACGTGTGCGGCCCCGGCAGGCCTGACAGGGCCACAAATGATCGGTCCAATGGCGAATCGGACCACAGCGATGTCCGGAGGTAGTCTGCGGCTGCCCCTCATGTGCTGAGGCCATGTCCGTAAGGTCTCCAGATACAAGACGATCCAGCCGATGCAGCATGGCACCTGTCAATGCTTGTTTGCTCAGGCGCTAGGGGATCAGCGACTCCCGCAGCTGTTGCAGGGCAGCACGAACTACGGTCTCGGATCGGTGGATCTCCCTCACGTTCATCCCGGTGAACTCTTTGACCGCACGGCGCATGCTTTGGACGTTGGTGAATCCGCACGATGTCGCAATTTCTGAGTAGGTGATTTTTTGAGCGTCTGCCTGCAGGAGGAGCTCCAGCGCTCTGCGCGTTCTCAGGGCGCGTATACGCTCACCCAAGTGGAGTTCTTCATTCTCGAAAAAGTAGAAAAGGGAGCGACGGGAGAGCGAGACGAAAGGGTGCGGTCGCCTCCTCGATCCTGGCGCTGAGGGCATCGATGTCGGCAGTGTGGGCGTCGATGCGGTGCAGATACAGTTCCGCCATGTAGCGGTGGCGGTCGCTGAACCTGCCGGTGAGCGCTGCGGCCAGCTCGGGGATCTTCGCTCGCATCCGTCCGTGGGCCAGCTCGGCCAGGACGGCTGGGTCGTTCTGCCCCTCGATCAGGCCCTGCAACATCAGGCGCCCGGAGAGCCCGGTGATGTCCGAGGCCACCCAGGACAGCTCGATGCACGCGTCCTCGAGCAGCTTCTCCAGCCGCTGGATTTCCAGGGTGCATTCACTGGTGATGATGGTCCTCGCCCGGGTCAGGTCCCGCAGTTCACGGATCGGCGGCGGGGGCAGGAAGGAGGCCCTCACCAGCCCTTGGGTTCCCAGATCGGCCAGCCAGGCAGCGTCGGAGACATCTGTTTTGCCGTCGCCCCGGTAGGTGCGGGCGGCGTGGTAGACGGTTCTTCCTGGGATGTAGATCAGTGTCTGGTTGGGGGCTTCGAGCAGGCCGATCAGGAGCGCGGCGCCGCCTCGGTTCAGATCGGTGGCCCAGAGGATTTCCCGGGCTGCCGCGAGGGACTGGACGTCGGTGAGAAGTTCGGTGAGTGCGGCTTCGTCGTTGGCTACATTGCGGGAGAGCAGCCGGTTTCCTTCATCGTCGATCAGTACCCTGTGGTGATGAGCTTTCCCGGCGTCGATGCCGGCCCAGAGTTCAGGCATGTATCCCTCCATCGCGGTGTCCTGTTGTGGGGCCCAAACGGATGGCCACGCCGTCGTGTCCTTACATTGCGATCGGGTCGCTTTTCTCAATGAGCGGTCGTGCCATCGCGGGGTGTCCGGGCGGCCATTCCTTCGGAGCCGTGACGCAAGGTCCAGCGTTTAGCTTTTAGCCATACCAGGCACCCCTCGGTTGGTCGAGAGCCTACAACGCCCCCAATCCAGCCTCAATCACCTGCGAGGAGATAGGTTTTGCCGTGCCCCTGTTGCTCCTATAGACGTCAAATCGATCGATGTCTGCGAATGCCAACCGGATTAAGGACCACTGAGACGGCCTGACCAAGGACATCCTCAAGCAACAAACAAGTACTCTCCACTCATGATCGGCGGTGCAGACTGTGGCTACGGTGAGCGCGTGGAGGTCGATCGACTACGACCAAAGGGGCTTCCCGCCCAGTGGAAACTTAATTGGGGGCGAATGCATCAGCGACTTGACGTTCCCGCCCGCGTTTCAGACTTGGAAGCGGCCGGTCAACACGACTGTGAGTCGTTGGGCTATTGTGAAAGCACAACTAGGCTGGGTGGTTCGCCCTGTATCAAGAGCGGACTATAGGCCGCAACCGGCTGGGGGCATGCCGCTCCCCAATAAGTTCCGAAGGGAGCCATGTCGTTACTTGACGATGGACCCAGGCTGACTTTGAAGGAGATTGCAAGTCGGGCTGGAGTGCACATTTCCACCGTGTCGCGGGCGCTTAAGGAACCGAGGCGCCCGACAAAGAGCAAAACCACGACCGCAATCCGAGAGATTGCCGACTCCCTTGGGTATCAGCAAGACGGTTACGCCTCGGCGCTCAGAACCGGCAAAGCCCGGACAATCGGGGTCTTGGTCCCTCGGTTCACTGATGTTGTCCATGCCTCTATTTACGAGGGAATCGACAAGGCGGCCGTAAGCGCGGGGTATAACACTGTGGTGTCCATCTCGCGTGATCAAAGCGCTCTGCAGTTAACGTGCCTCGCCACGCTGCTGAATAGGCGGGTGGAGGGAATTATTGTCCAGGACGCCCGGCTGGGAAGTGAGGTGACTCGTATCCTCAAGAAGAAACAGATCCCTTACCTTTTGGCCATCCGCACGTTGCCTGGAGAATTGTCGGTTTCCGTCGATGATGTCGAAGGCGGTCGTCTGGCGGGCGAGTACCTCATTGATTGCGGGCACAAGAAGGTGGCGGTTATTAGCGGCGATCTCGCCGTGAGTACCGGCAGGGATCGCCTTGAGGGCTTCCTCCTCGCTTTTCGGCGTGCGGGCATCGAGATCCCTCCGGCGAATATTATCGAAGCAGGGTTCAGCCTTGCTTCCGGCAGGGAAGCCGCCGATCGCCTCTTGGGCCTCGCAGAAACCCCCACGGCGATCTTCGCCTCAAACGACTTCACAGCCGTCGGGGTAATGGCAGCCTTGCGCCACGCCGGTTTGCGCGTCGGCGAAGACGTCGCCGTCGTCGGTTACAACGACGTCGAGCTGGCCGCGCAGCTGCCCGTGCCGTTGACTACAATCCATTCTCCGCTTGGCAAGATTGGTGAATTGAGTTTCTCCACCTTGCTTTCACGGATGCAGGGCGAAGAGGTTCATTCCATCAAGATATCTCCCCAGCTGCGCGTCCGGGAGTCGACCTCGTTGTGGACGCCTCGTTAGGCGATGCAAGCCTGATTCCTGAATTCCGGAGGCAAGGCACCCCGAAATGTGAGAGCGCGGGCGGGGTGAGAGTGCCTACCGGGTGATCTCGGTTCGATCGAGTTCCTGTATCAACGCGAAGAAGGTCTGTATGCCGCGGCCGATGTCGATGAGGTCCGTCCATTCCTCGGGACAATGACTGCGTCCGGCCTGCGAGGGAACGAACACCATCCCCATCGGCGAGATGTGGCTCAGATGCGCGGCATCGTGTGTGGCGCCACTGGGAATTGCTTCCCAGCTGAAGCCGAGCGACTCGGCGGAACGGGAGATGACATCCTGGATGGTTCGATCTGCCAGCGCGACTTCGTTGTCCGGCCACCACATCGCCTCCACGTCAACACCATATTGGGCAGCACTGGCGCGGATCTGAGCCGTCAAGCGCCGTTCGGCCGTCGTAAGCCAGTCCTGGCTGGTACTTCTGATCTCTCCCCTCAGCTCCACCCTGCCTGGTACGACGTTGAGGGAGTCCTGTTGTGAGATCAAATGGGTCGTCGTTCCGACCGACCCGGCCGGCGCTCCGCAGGTTTCATGGCGGATCGCGAGCACAGCCTCTGCCGCGGCCACAAGGGCGTCGCTGCGTTCCTCCATTCGCCGGGTACCTGCATGGTCCGGCCGGCCCCGAAAGTCCAAAAGCAGACGCTGAATGCCGGCGATACCCGTCACGACGCCGATGTCTTTGCCCGCCTTCTCAAGCTCGCTGCCCTGCTCGATGTGCAGCTCCACGTATGAATGCCAGGAACCTGGCCTAACGGTAGCGCCGAGCATGGCACCAGGGTCTAGCCCGAAGCGCTCATAGGCCTGGCCGAGCGTAGCTCCCTCGAAGTTTTTACGCTCGAGGTCCTCCGGTTTCAGCTGACCCACGAGTGCCCTGCTGCCCAGACAGCCGATTCCGAAATTGTTGGGCTCCTCACCCAGGAAGTCCATGACGACGAGGGAACGGTAGAGATGCATCCCGTTTTCCCGGATTAGACGGATGATCTCCAGGCTTCCCAATACCCCCACGATCCCGTCGAATCGCCCGCCTCCGTCCACAGTGTCGGTGTGGGATCCGATGACGATGGGAGCAGCCAGCGGGTTCCGTCCGACGAGAACGCCGACGATGTTTCCAGCCACGTCAGTATGGACGTCGCTGAGGCCGGCCTCTGAGAACTGGCGAAGCATCCAGTCTCGTTCCGCACGGTACACCGGCGTGAATACCTGGCGTGTCCAGCCCGGTCTGGCGTCGTCGGAAAATCTTGCAAGAGCAAGCAATTGGTTCTGGATGCGCTCCAAAACGGGCTCAGGACTCTTCACTGGTTGGTCACCTCATCTGTGTTGGGCTCCGGAGAGCACCCATTGTCTGGCCGGAGACCGCCGGCGCGGGGCGTTTTGTCATATAAGTGTGAGCATATCGCAAACGTTTGCAAGTGAGCCGCGAGCCCTGCCTGCAGCGTCTTCCGCCGCAACCGCCCCGCTCGACGGCCTCGGTAGCGCATGTTTCCGCGATGTAACATCGTATTTCTGGGCGGTAAATATATGGCGAAACTCTGGATATGTGGCGCTCCGCCCCTTAGGCTCACTGACTAAAGTTGCAAACGTTTGCGGTGACGGAGTGCCCCACTCCGTCACCGGATAAAAAGCTGAGGACAGAAATTGCGGATTCTCGTCGTGAACCCTAATACCAGCGCCAAGATGACGCATGAGATCGGACTGGTGGCGAAGGCGGCTGCTTCGCCGGCGTCCCAGGTGGTGACGATCTCACCTGAGCGGGGTGCGCCGTCGATCGAAAGTTTCGCCGAGGACATCATCGCCAGCTATCACATGTTCGACGCCGTGCTCTCCCGAGCCGGAGAGTTTGACGCCGTTGTCGTCGCATGCTTTTACGACCCGGGCGTCGAAGCCCTCAAAGAGCTGCTGGACGTGCCGGTCATCGGAATTGCGGAGGCTGCCATGCACGTCGCGTCATTGCTCGCCCCGAAGTTTTCGGTCATCACCGTATTGAAACGAGGAGTCCACCATGTGCACGAGGTGGTGCGGCGGGCCGGCCTCGAAAGTAAATGCGCCTCGGTACGGGGAGTGGAGTTGGGGGTTCTCGATATCGAGGAGGACTGGGGGAGGGCGCGGGCAATGATCGAGGCCGAAGCCCGCGCTGCCATTCGCGACGATGGCGCTGAGGCGATCGTCCTGGGATGCGCCGGCATGGGGCCCCTTGATAAAGAACTCCAAGAATCTTTGGGCTTGCCCGTCGTTGACGGGGTCGCCTGTGCCATACCGCTCGCGGAACTCTGCCTCAACTATGGGGTCACAACAAGCAAGACGGTCACCTTTGCGGCACTCGCTTCCAAGGACTCGGACTCGCTTGATCCCGTGCTTGCAGGTGTCTACGGCTGACAGCCGCACCATTCATCGACCTATCAGGGCCAATAATAGAAAAGGAAGCACAACGAATGACTAAGAAAATCGGCATCGCGATCGCCCAGGTAGGCGGCATCGGCAAGGACGAAACGCGCACGGAGGTCGTCGAGCGCCTGATCGGCCTGCTCGAACAAGCGGCCAAGAGGCAAGCGGCGCTCGTCGTATTTCCCGAACTCACCTTGACGACCTTTTTCCCACGGTACTGGTTCGACTCCGAGACGGAAGCCGAAAGCTACTTCGAAGCCTCCATGCCGAACGCCGACGTGCAGCCCCTTTTTGACAGGGCCAAGGAACTGGGAATCGGTTTTTACCTGGGTTATGCCGAACGGACCGAGTCTGGCCAGCGCTTCAACGCCTCGATCCTGGTAGACCGATCCGGGGAAATCATCGGCAAGTACCGCAAAGTCCACCTGCCGGGCCACAAGGATTTCGTGGAAAATCAGCCGAACCAGCACCTGGAGAAGCGGTACTTCGAAGTCGGTGATCTCGGCTTCGGTGTGTTCGACTTTGACGGCATCAAGATTGGGATGTGTCTGTGCAATGATCGCCGCTGGCCCGAAGTGTATCGGGTACTTGCCCTGCAAGGCGCGGACCTGGTCCTCCTCGGCTACAACACCCCGGACTCCGTACCCGGATGGCAGGAGGAACCCCACGCCAAGATGTTTTCCCACCTCCTTTCCCTCCAGGCCGGCGCCTATCAGAATTCGGTCTGGGTAGCGGCCGCCGGCAAATCGGGTTTTGAAGATGAACATCATCTCATCGGCGGCTCCGCACTGGTCGCGCCCAGCGGCGAGGTCGTTGCAAAGGCGTTTACAGAGGGTGACGAGATCATCTTCGGAGAAGTCGACATCGACATGTGCCGCATGTATCAGGAGAGCGTGTTCAATTTTGCCGCTCACCGCAGGCCGGAAGAGTACGGGCTGATCGTAAGCCGCACAGGACGCGGCGAACCGCTGCCCGTCCCGGCGACCTGATGTTCCAGGATCTGCCTCAAGAGAACCGCAGGGGTTTCACTTCCCCATCCCCAGGAAGGCGTAAGAATTGAGCTATTTGCTTCTAAGCGGCGCGACAGTTGTCGGCGCAAGCGGTCGGCAGCTGACCGACGTACTCATAAAAGACGAAAAAATTGATGCCATCGGAGATCTCGATGAGTATTTGCCAGAGAGCGTCACCCGTGTGGATTGCAGCGGAAAGTTCTTGCTGCCCGGCGGCGTGGACGTGCACACGCACATCGACTCCCCGCTCATGGGCACAACGACGGCCGATGACTTCGTCTCCGGCACCGTTGCGGCCGCAACCGGGGGCACGACAACGCTCATTGACTTCGCACAGCAGCTGCCCGGTGAAGATCTGGCCACTTCCCTTGAGAAACATCGTGAAAAAGCCAAGGGGAAAGCAGTCGTCGACTACGGCTTCCACATGTGCATCACCAATCTCTACTCGGGATTTGAGTCGCACATGGGGGAGCTCACCCAGGAAGGGGTAAGCAGCTTCAAGATCTTCATGGCCTACCGGGGCAGCCTTATGGTGAACGACGGCGAAATGTACGACATTCTTCGCACGGCCGGTAAGTATGGAGCAAAACTCTGCGTTCACGCGGAAAATGGTGACGTCATCGACCGCATGGCGCGCGATCTGGTGGAGAACGGCCAGGTTGGGCCAGGCAATCATGAGCTGGCGCGGCCGCCTGCGACCGAAATCGAAGCAGTTGAGCGGGCAATTCGCATCTCGAAGATGGCAGAGGTTCCTCTGTACTTTGTCCACCTCTCAACCGACGGCGCCGTCGAGGCTGTCGCCCGGGCTCAGTCGGAGGGATGGCCAATCGGCGCGGAAACGTGCACGCACTACCTCACCCTGGACCGCGCCATCTACGACCAGCCGGGCTTCGAACCGGCCAAGGCCGTTCTCACGCCGCCTTTGCGTACACAGCGGCACCGCGACGCGCTCTGGCGCGGTCTCAACACGGGTGCTCTCAGCGTGGTCAGTTCCGACCACTGCCCGTTCTGCTTTGACGAGAAGCGGCGTCTTGGTGGCGATGATTTCCGGTCAATACCCAACGGCGGTCCCGGCGTAGAACACCGAATGTCCGTGATGTACGGGCTCGGCGTTGCACAGAACCGGATGACACTTGAGAAGTACGTCGAAGTAACCGCGCTGAACCCGGCGAAAACCTTTGGTCTGCATCCCCGAAAAGGCGAGATCACACCCGGTGCCGATGCCGACATCATCATTCTGGACCCCAAGGGAACCACACGCATCTCTGCCGGGACGCAGAAGCAGAACATGGACTACACCCTCTACGAAGGATTCACCCTTCCGGGGTCCATGGACGCGGTCTATTCGCGCGGCGAATTGATCGCCAGCAATGGCGAGTACGTCGGCAAAAGCGGCCGGGGCCGTTTTATCCCACGCATCCCCTGATTCCTTTTCCTTCCCTAACGCAAACTGCCAGCGAAAGCTGCCCCAAAGCCTTGATCCGCACATGTGCGGAACCACAGAGGAGTACTCATGACAACATCCCAATCAGGCCCAGGAGTCGTGGTTGAGCCCACCGCACTAAAGCCCGAAAGACACCCCCGCCTTTTTAACGCCGAACTCGCGCCGGAAAGCGCAACCGGAACGTGGAAAACCAGGAACATTTTTGCCTGGTGGATGTCCTCCTGGCACAGCCTGGGCGGCTACACGATGGCGATCGGCCTGTTCACCCTGGGCCTCAGCGGCTGGCAAATGATGGTCTCCCTGTCCGTGGGCGCAGTCATTCTCTTCTTCGCCGCCAACCTCAGCGGCATCGCGGGACAACGGGTGAAAGTGCCATTTCCGGTGTTTGCTCGGGCCAGCTTCGGCGTGTTAGGAGCGAACATCCCTGCGGTACTGAGGGCAATCGTCGCGATTGCCTGGTACGGCATTCAAACCTACCTCGCATCGACCGCGGGAATGCTGCTGCTGCTGAAAATGGTTCCGGCTGCAAAGGGACTCAGTGAAAGCAACTTCCTCGGCCTCTCGGCGCTCGGCTGGATTTGCTTCCTCGTTCTCTCCGCCCTTCAGCTCCTCGTCCTGCTGCGCGGCATGGAAGCTGTCCGCCGGCTGTCCGACTTCGCAGGCCCGGCAATCTGGGTAGCCATGATTGCTCTTGCGGTCTGGGTCCTCAACAGGGCGGGCTGGCAAGTCGACTTCTCGTACAGCACCCTCCCGCAAAACCCACTCGGTGCACAGACGATGGCCATGCTGGCAGGCGTCTTCCTCACGGTGGCATATTTCGCGGGCCCGATCCTGAACTTCGCTGACTTTACGCGCAACTCCCCTACGGAGAGAGACGTACGCAAGGGAAATGCCCGGGGGCTCCTCGTCAACGGCGTAGCGTTTTGCGTCATCACCGTTGTTATCGCCCTCGCGTCGGTGAAGGTATACGGAAAGGCCATCTACGACCCCATCGCATTGCTCGCCGACATCGACAGCGTGTTTATCCTGCTCGTTGCCATCATCGCCATTGGAATCGCCACGGCCGGCATCAACATCATTCTGAACTTCGTATCACCCGTTTACGACATGATAAACGTCTGGCCAAAGACGTTTACCTTCCACCGAGCCGGAATCGTAATCGCTGTTCTGGCCATCGTTATTACACCGTGGAACCTCTTCTCCAACCCGGTCCTGATCAACCAGTTCATCGGCGGTGTAGGTGCGCTGATGGGGCCCCTCTTTGGAGTCATCATGACCGACTACTACGTCGTCAACAAACAGAAAATCGATACGGAAAGTCTTTTCGACTTGTCTCCCCGCGGCCGGTACGTCTACAACAAGGGATACAACAGTAAGGCCGTCACGGCGCTCGTTGCTGCTGGAATTATCACGATCGCTGTGTCCATCATCCCAGGCCTGAGCAGCATCGCACCGTTTTCATGGCCCATCGGAGTCGTTTCCAGCGTTGCCATTTACCTTGCTCTCAACCGGATCCCCGTGGCCCAGATAACCGTCCGCTAAACACCATGGAGTATGGCTGTCGCAGGTGCGCGGTGTTAGCCGCGGCGGTCGCAAAAGATGAAGTACCTGTGGGGGACGCAGGCGAATGGGCCTGCGTCCCCTTAGTCCTATGTCTCGTCCGCGCTAGGCACCAGGGTCGCGGGCTCGTGTGTGGCCAGTACCACTGCGATGCCCGCTAGAGCGCCAATCAGTGTTTCAAGGCCGCGGTCGAGGAGGAGGGGACCGGGCTCTGAGGGGTGGGCCAGCTGGGTGATCACCAGAGCTAATGGCGTGAGGAAGAGCAGCGACAGGGCGTAGTATTCGTTCGGGGCAGGCACCGGGGAGCATGGATGCTTTGAAGGCGTCCGGCGCCTTTGATGAGCTGATGGCCCAGATAGATTCGGGTCAGCTGGAGCCGGATGGCAGGGACGGCTTTATCCAGCAGCTGATCAAGGCCTCGCTGGAACGAGGGCTGCAGGCCGAGCTGTCCGGGCATCTGGGGTATGACAAGGGAGACCCGGTCGGGCGTTTCCTGCCGAACGCGCGCAACCGATCGTACCCGAAGACCCTCGGCACGTCCGCCGGTGACGTGGACATGGCCGTCCCACGGGACCGTGACGGGTTGTTCACTCCGCATCGGCGGCCTGGATGACATGATCATCAGCCTGTACGCCGACGGGATGACGGTCCGTGAGATCGCCCATCATCTGGAATCGACCCTCGGCACGGAACTCTCGCACGAGACGATCCCCAAGATCAGGGGGTCCGGGACCAATGCGCCGAAAAGTAGCGCTAAGCCATTGTCGGATGGGGTACGGTAACGATCGTTCGCCTTACACTTCAGCACTTGAAACTCGCTGGACGAAAAGTTCCTAAGGCCCAGCCGGCGGCATGCGGCATCGGAGATCGTCAGCCATGAATGACCAACCGGCGAGGCTGCGGAATCCCTCTCGGCGGACAGGAGGAAGTAGCGGCTGTGAGGGGTTTCGGACGCGCGGCGGTCGGGCATTACTGGGGCCGTGATTGCAACCGACTCACCTTTAACTCACCTTAATCAGCGGCAACCAATGACAAATCATCGCCCATCGTTGACTGTAAAAACCCCGAGAATCCGGGCGAAAACCGCCGATTCCAGGTGCGCTGAGGTGTCTGAGCCTAAAGCGGGGGTCGTCGGTTCGAATCCGACAGGGGGCTCTCAATGGGGGTTTGACCTGCGGTTTTATTCCCGCGGGGTCGTCAAACTGGGCTCATTCGGACTTAACTCACCATAAACTCACCATTTTGAGTTTCAGGAACGGCCTCCGCGAGGGCGATTTTCAGCTCATCGACGGACCAGGCTGGGGCCTGAACGCGTCGAGGACTGCGCGCGTGTCCAGAGCTTCTTTGTACTCCTCGACGTAGTGCTTGGCCGTCATGGAGACCTGCGAATGCCATGCTGGGATTTCGGATGGTTCTGGATGGTGACGCCCCCGTTGCTCGTCCTGATGACCGTTGCATTGACGAAGATCGTGGGTGGATTGGATTCCAAGTCGAGGTCGTCCCAGCGCAACGCGAGGAGTTCGCCAGGTCTAACCCCGGTACTAATGAGGAAATCGACCATTTCGTGGAGCTCTTGCGTCCGGGTCCGGCCCAGGGCAAGGTTCCTTTTCCCAAGCGATCAACTTGGCCCGGAGCTCTTGGAATTGTGCAGCGTCCAGTGCTTGAGGCTTGGCCATTTGCGTCCTTGGGATGGACAGGCCAAGGACGGGATTGACGGACACGGCGTCGTGTCGGAGGGCAATTTTGAACATCCAGGAAAGCACCGCTCCGCAGGTCCTCGCCGTAGATGGTCCCGTGTAGTCGGCGACGTTACGAATGAAGAAATCGATGACGCCGGGAGACGCTTCTCTTCGCGCGCCACTGGTAGAAGGTCTGCTCGGGGATTTGGAGCTGTGCGCAAATCTCCTTTGGTGTCAGCCATTTGTCCTCCGCTGCCTCGATTGAGTTGCTGCGTTCTGGCATTGAATCCGCCCAGGACCTGAGGGTCCTGGACCGGATCGGCCGGTTGCTCGATACCGCACCCCGGCCCGACGTCCAGGCCTAGAGCCGGTTCCACCCCATTCAGCGCCACGCAAGGGGCCATTCATGCTAACCGTCTTGGAACCGGGGCCAAGCGGCAAGGGAGACGGCCGTCCGCGTTTTGAGGCGCTTCGCCTTGCGCATGGTGGCCCGGACGATGAAGTCTGAAACAGTCGCGTCCCCTGCGGCCGGCCTCGGTCTCCGTGGGGCCGTCGGTCCGGGCGTCTAGCCGGCGCACGTTTGGTCCCGGAACGCAGCCGGGTTGGATGCGGTGCGGGAACGACTGTGGGCAGTCCCGGAAAGTCTTCGTGTCCTTTCCCATGGGATTCTGGCCGCATACTTGTTCCATAACCCACTTTTATGTCGTGCAGTCCGCTAGCCTCAGTCTGAGGACCGATGGGGGCAATCATGCTGGAAATCGCGCTGACCTGCGCAAACGCAACTTTGAAAATGGGCACGGACGGTATCTTCCACCTGCGGTGGGCACCTGGTTCCAACGTGTCGTCGGCGGACGCTGATGCGGTCGTCGCGGCCGTGCTGGGAGTGACCGGAGCTAGCCTTCAGCCCATACTGGTTGAAGTCGTGGACGTGCGCATGAGTCCCGCGGCGAGGGAGACGCTGTTGGAGACGCGGTTTGTCTCCGCCGTCGCTCTGGTCGGGGACACGGTGGTCGACCGGGTGATGGCCGGGGCTTTACTGCGGAATCAGGAGTGCCCGCATGGATACTTCACCTCCGTTCAGGACGCCAGGGAGTGGTTGGGGCAGGTTTCTGTCCCTCACGAGTTGGAGGGGTCAGCTTCCTAGCAGGGGCCGGCGGCTGAGCGAGCACGGCCTTAGAGCGGAATAGCTGGCCCTGCTGCCGGCTATTCCGGTTTTCTACCAATTTTCCCGGAATCAACTATGTTCCGTGGCGGCATGAATATGGCAGTTTGATTCAGGAACCAGGTTGACATAGCCAGCGGCAGGCGATTCCCGTAATGATGTCTCGGATTCTTCGGGTTGAATCGGTGTATCCGAGTGAGTTACGAGACCGGTTGGCGATATCCCATCCGAACAGTTCTCGGTATGGTCCTGTCCGCTGGAGGCCCCGAGCGGTCCAAGTGTGCTTTGGGTTTCGCGAGGGTCGACACGCAGATGGACCTTCGGTTGAAGGGCAAGAGTTGACCGTTGATCTGCTCAGCGGGTGCTTGCGCGCGTTTTGTTGCCTGTCCGGGACTTGCTGATCTGGACCCCGCCGGTGACCGTGAGTGCGGCTGTAACGAGGAGGACGAGAATGAGGAGGGCCAGCAATGGAAAGTCGTTGATGGCGAGTTGGGGAATACGGCGCGTCGGGACGGCCAGCACACCGACGAAGGAGCCGATCAGGCCGAAGTAGCTGCCGGTCATGAAGCTGCGGTGTGCCCGGATGTTCCTTTTATGTGCGGCCCACAGGCCTGCGGTAAGCGCGCAGAATGTCAGCACAGATAAGCCGTGGAGCCAGTTGAAACCGCCATCGATAGTGCGGATGCCGAAAGAGGTCGGGACCACTACGTACATGGCTGCGGCCCAGATTCTGCCCACGATGCGATGGAAGTTTGCCGCCCTTGGTCCGTCGGATCAGGTTTACGGCGCCGAAGATCAGTGAGTAGCTGGCGCCAGCGCGTGGAGTGAGATCAGGATGGTCCAGGTGGAGGGCACATCCTGGAGCCTAGCGGACTTATTGGTCCGAGGAACTGACAAGGTTGTCCCGTCGCTCGCAGATTTCCCGTCGTTTCCAGAACGGTGACATCGGTTAGGCCATGGTTTGGATTTAATCCGCTCTGACTGATAGTTTCATATCGTTTGGCATTTAGCGAACACGAGACCAGGGGTATCTTGCCGGGTTGTCGCCACGGGTTTATGGGGGGCGTGGCGCCAACCCAGAGAAGGATCCCCGCGAATCCACAAAGGACCACCGCGGCTTGCCCGCGGTGGTCCTTTGTCTGACCCGCTTGACCGCGACCGGGTCAGTGAGGGGTTGGGGCGGCCACCGCACCAGGCTCGTCGCCCTGCTCAGGATATTGCGGGGACTCCGGTTCGGCAGGGCGCGTCGTGAGTTTGAACCGGACTGACGGCTGTGGGGCTTGAGCGGGCGGATCGGATGTCCACGGGGTCGGTGTGAAGGAACATGCGGCGCGGGGCGACGCCGGTCAACCGCACCCGGAGGATGGACGCGTCGGGGGTGACGGCGTCGATGGTGCCGGCGCAGGCCCGGTGTCCGTTTTCGGCCACCCTCCCCGGCTTGCCGGGGCGAAAATGCGTCGTGTTCGCGGACTCTGACCCGGCCGTCTCTCCACACACCGTTATCCAGGCACTCCCGGCTTGGGTGCTAGCTGCCGGGGTATGTCGTGTTGAAGCGGTACATGAAGGCGGCCATGGCGTTGCGGGCCACCGGCTGGAGCGGGCGGAAGGTTTTGATGCCGTTTCCTTCATCCCATCCTGTGCTGATGCCGGTGGACGCCAGCCAGCTTATTTCTGTTTTGAACGGGTTGTCCGGGCTGATGTCGGTGAACGTGGTGGTGGGTGTGAAGGCGGGGGTGTGGGCAAAGCGGTAGAGGAACGCTGCCATGGCGTCCCGGTTGACCGGTTCCAGGGGCCTGTAGGTCTTTGAGCCGTCGGGCTCTGTCCAGCCGGTGGATATTCCTTGGTTCGCGAGCCAGGTGATTTCTTTGTAGAACTGGTTGGTCGTGGCTACGTCGGTGAACGGAGACTGGGCGGGTGCTGTGAACGGGGGGCTGCCTGCCATCCGGTACATGAACGCGGCCATGGCGTCCCTGTTCACCGAGCCCAGGGGTCGGAACGTTTTCGTTCCGTTGGGTTCGGTCCACCCTGTGGTGATCCCCTTGGTGGTAAGCCACTGGATCTCTTTGGTGAACGGGCTGTTTGGGCCGATATCGGCGAAGCCGGAGGCTGCCGGGGGCAGCGCTATCACGGTCACGGTGTTGTAATCAGTGCCGGGTGCGTAAAGGGCCGACCCGTCCGGGCTCGCCACAATGTTTCCCGCCATGCCGGTCATGACTGTTAGTTCGGCTAGATTTCCTGGGAGGTTGCTCTTGCCGGTGGCAGGATCCACGTCCTGGATGGAGGTAATGGTGTGGCGTTCCCGCAGATCGAACCCACCGGTCCAGGTGTAGAGGTGCTTCCCGCTCGAATCCAGGGCAATTTTGTCGCTATTGGCGCCCAGCGTTGCATATTGAACGGTCCGGGCCACAGTGTTGGTTGCGGTATCGATGATAGCGAAACCGTTCCACACGCCTCCACCGACGTAGAGGCGGGTTCCGGAGGGATCCAGTGCGATGTTTCCGGGCGCGCCCGTGAGGGCGATGTCGGCGGTCAGCGAATTGGTTGAGGTGTCGATGACCAGGACATTGCCGCTGTTGCCATTCACCATGCTCGCGTACAGGCGGGTGCCGGCCTCGTTCATCAGGGCGTCCCGCGGCACCCCTGGAAGGTCAATGTCCGCGGTGACGGTGTTTGTGCTCGTGTCCACTATGGACATTCCGAAAAGGTGGCCTATGTAGAGCGTCTTGCCGTCCTTGCTGGTTGCCATCGTTCCCGGGTACGGGCCGACCTTGAATGTTCCTGCGGCAGTGTTGGTCGTGGCGTCGATGACGGTGACTGTGCCGTCATGGTTCGGGTCTTCGCTTTCAACGTAGACCCGCGTGCCGGCCCGGTTCACGGCGATGGAACGGGGCGATGGCGAGGTAGGAATCGTTGCCACAACGGCCTTCGTGGCGGTGTCGATCACGGAAAGCGTCGAGGAACCGGTGCTGGAGACGTAGGCGCGGGTGCCGGCCGGATTGAGTTTGAGGTCCGCCGGGCCCGCGCCGACCGGGATGATCGCTGCGATGGTGGGTGTGGGAGGGGTATCTGCTCGGGCGGACGGGGCCAGTGAGAGGCCGGACGCGGACGCGAGGACGGCCCCCAATGCCGCTGAAACCGCCACCATGGAGCCGGGTTTCTTCCGACGCCGTGTGCTCCCCGACGGGCCGTCTCCGGTCCGGGGGAATGTTGTCATACCAACTCGCATGTAATTGATGTCCGTTCTCGTAGTGCCACAGGAAAAGGGCACAAAGAGTCGTCACCAACATTTCATCCCCCGACGGCCGGATTACCTTGGGACAAATCCACAAATACTCCTGCCGGACGACAATCTACCAGTAGTAAATAAGGGTTCCTGAAGGTATGGACGCTTCCTGACTTTGCAGGCGCTTGCCGCGCATCATGCAGACCGAACTTCACCGGCACGGGTGCGCAGGGCATTGTTGGGTGCAGCCATGAGCCCGGAAACGATGCGGCTCGGTCCCTCAAAGGCAGGTAGTCGACATCACCATACGGGAGCAGCCGGCTAAATACTCGACACCGCCACCACATGCACCTTGCCCGGAAGGTCCTCGAAACGTACCTCAGCCACATTTGCCATCTTTGACTGCATTGCTGGCAAAGCAAGTAATGCGGTCAAAACGGCACCAATAACTACCGGGACACCCCTATGTCTTTCAACTCGGATGCGATCGTCACGGGTTTCTGTTTCTTCCGCCAGGGCATTTGCTGTCGAGATTGTTTATCGAGCGTGTACCCAGGTCTGCGACCCCTTGGTTCGCGGGGTTCTTCTGCCAGATGTCTTTGGGGGCCCAGGTGTTGGCTCGGATGGTGGTGTAGACGATGGCCCCTTGTATGTCTGCTTTTAGAAGGGGGGCGGTCTTCTGGTCCTCACCCAGCGGTCGGAGCTGGTCTCGGACGCTGGCCCAGTAGCCGGGGGTGTCCGTTTCGCCTGCCGGGGGGTTCAGGGCCTTGTTCACTGCCATGCACGTTTCCAAGAGTGTTAGTGCGGCGGTTCCCGGCGTCGGCCCGCTTGACGGCGGGGTCGTTGATGCTACGTTGGCCGCTGCTGGAGTTGCAGTGGTCGCGGGCGTCGAGCATCCCGTCAGGACGAGCATGGCGCCGGCTACAGCCAGGATTTCCTTCTTCAAGCTATTTCCCCCTTGAGCGTTTGCTGCCCCTGTTTCGACGAGGATTGTGAGGGGCGGCCTTGATGCCGAACCCTATCAGTCATTTTTCGGGGTCGGGCCAAGCCCCGTGTTGAGTGTAACGTCTGGGTGGGGCCGTGGGGGTGTGTATCACCGGGGGCTGCTCTGGACGTCATGAACTGCGCCTGCCTGACTGGGAGCTGTTGTTTTTGGCTTCCCCTGCTGGTTTGGTCCCGCGGGGTCATGGTGCCGGGGTCGGTGCGAGCAGTCGGTCGCGGGTCATTCAGAGGCCAGCCGGTCTGCGTGTTGTTGGGCTGTTTGGGAGCGGGGTTGGTCCCCGAGGCGGTTGTAGACCTTAGCCAGGACGTTCCAGGGCAACGGGGATTGGGGGTCCTGGGCGGCGGCGGTTTGGAGGTCCTCTATGGAAGAAGCGGGCTGGCCTAAGCCAAACTCCGCGATGCCTCGCTGAAGATGGAGGTCGCTGGCGACGGGTGTTCTGGCGAGCATCTCGTCGAGCCTTTGTTTCGCTCCCAGAAGGTCTCCGGTGTTCAGCTGCCCGATGGCCATGGCCAGGCCGGCTTCGAGCGATTCCGGGGTTCGCGCAAGGGAGGATTGGGCCCATTTCATGCTCATGCTGGCGGCCGCCGGGTCTCCGTCCGCGGCCCTGCCTGCGAACGCCTCAGCAGCGAGGAGGGCTGTGTCGCTGTCCCAGGGCCGTAACGCGGTGGCAAGAGCGAATTGCCGGTCAGCCTCGTCGATTCTTCCCTGGGCGGCCGCGTCAGTTCCGGCCCGCATGGGCCATTCGGCCACCGTGGCGGGAAGGGCCAGCACCAGCAGGACGACAGCAGCAGCGACTGCTGGGACCACCCGCCCGGGCCGCCTCCACACAGCCAAGGACCCGCTCTTCCCCAGAGCCGGTGCGCTGCCGGGAGCAGCGGGGACCGAGATGAGCGCACCGGTCATAAAGAGTGCCAGCGGTGTCGTTCCCGGGGACGTGAAGGCAGTCAGGAGGCAGAGCCCGTAGGCTGCGACTGCGGCCAGGCAAGAGCCGAGGAACCGTCGCTGCCCTACAGTGTCGGTCCGCCGGAGCCGGATCACGCCAAGGGCCACCACCGATATTGTCAGGACGGCAGCAGCGAGGAGAAGGGGGATACCTCCGGCGGCCAGTGCCTGGAGGATCCACATGTGGGGGGAATCCGGCGGGAATCCGGTGCCGACCTGGGCCCCCCAGGCCGCGTCGTGGTGCGCAGGGATGGCGTCGACGAATCCGCTCGGCCCCACACCGGTCCACAAGTGCTCCGCTATGAGCTGCAGGCTCTCCTGCCAGAGGAGCCATCTGCCGTTGACCGTGCCGGTGGTCAGCAGCCTGTCGCTGGAGGCGGGGATGAGCGCTACGAGTGCGGCGACCGCGACCACCGACCCGGCGATCCAGGCCAGAGAGCGCCAGCTGTAGCGCCGGCCCGTGCGCGCTCCCGAGAGTTCTGCCACCACCAGCACGACCAGCAGCCCGAGCAGAGCAGCTCGGGACCCCGACAGGACGGCAACAGCAGCGGCGGCCGCACAGCCGCATCTCGTGAACCAGCTTTTCGCGGCAAACGAGGGTCCAAGCAACGCGCCGAAGGCAAGGACACCGAAGAGTCCCTCATCGGTGGCGTTGCCAAGGGTGGCCCCCGGGCGGACATCCGCACCTCCGCCCAAGGGCCGCAGGCCACAGGCCTCCAAGACTCCGATGGCGAAGACGATCAGGGACGCAACGGCGAGAAGACGGTGCCACAGCAGGCGGGCGCTGGCATTCTCCTCGTTCTCCGGGCCGCCCAGCAGCTTGGCCCCAAGGAAGAGCATCGCCCCGTACACGACCAGCATCGGAAGCCCCTCGTACCGGGGCCACCGCCCGAAGAAGGCCCCCACGGGGTCCGGAGATTCGAGCACGGCGAGCCCAAAGATGCCCGCCCCGACGCCGAGCGCGATGAGGAACCTGCCAGGAAGCCGGCCCTGTGCCTTGGCTAACGCTGCCGGGATGACTGCGGCGACCAGGATGAGGACTTTCGGCCACGCGAAGCGGAACAATCCCCCAGGCAGGAAGACGAGCACCGAAGCAACGACCAGAGATAGAGCCAAGGGCGAGGACAGCTGGGATATGGCTCGTGGTCCTGGAATCGCCACCCACGTCCTCCAAGACTTTGTATTTCCAAATAAGTTCATATGAGAGCTGAATAGTATCAAAGCGGTAACGCAGGTGATACGCTCCTCTCGTTCGCGGCTCTGCGGACGCTCGATTGGGGGACGGGCTTTCCGTCACTATGTAACGGAAGGCCCTGAAAATGGACCAACAAACGACGCGACGTCGGCAGCGGAGGATCTCATTCCTCGGCATTTTACTGACCATGATCATCCTCGCCGGCGCCCTGCCTGCAGTGGCAGCCACGCCCGGGTCGATCAGCGGAAAAATCACCGTGCCAGCGGGAACTGATGCCACCCAGGTGCGTGTCGATGCCTCTCCCATCGCCGGTTCGGGTTCCTACCAGGATATGACCGTCAATGCAGGGGCCGATGGAAGCTATACCATCAGCGGGGTCTCGGCGGGGACCTACATCGTTTCTTTCTACGGTCAGCCGGCCGGCCTGGCTCAGCAGTGGTTCAACGGGTCGGGTTCGGCGTATACCGCGCAGCAGGTCAGCCTCGGTGACGGTCAGAACGTGGCGAACGTCAATGCCGCCATGACCGTTGGAGGCGCCATCACCGGTACCGTCAGCGCTCCTGCCGGCAGCGACCTGACGCAGATCTCGGTCGCGGCAGTGGATGTCACGAATTACTCCGTGTCTTCTGCGTGGGTCCAGGTCAACTCCGATGGGACATACCGTCTGGGCGGGCTAAACGGCGATTCGTACGTCCTCCAGTTCCAAAGCAGCATTCCAAGCGTTGCAAGCCAGTGGTACGGAGGACACGGCCGGACATCATCCCCGCCCGTTCCCGTCACCCTGGGCCAGACCGTGAATGGCATCAACGCGAACCTCGTCAGCGCCGCCTCAATCACCGGTACAGTCACCGTTCCGGCCGGCGTTGACCCGACACAGACCTATGTAACTGCGGTCCCCACTCAAACTTCCGCGACCGCTGAGTACAGGTACGCCTCGGTCGCCCCAGACGGGACCTACAAGATCACCGGTCTTCCCGCGGGTTCCTACAATGTCCAGTTCCAAGGTGGTTCCACCGGAGCTACCGACCAGTGGTACAGCAACCAGCCAACCCAGAGCGGCTCCCAGACTTTCACCCTTACCGCAGGGCAGGCAGTGACCGGGATCAACGCCACCATGCTTGTCGGCGCCTCCGTCTCCGGCACCGTCACCGTCCCCACCGGAGTGGACCCAACCCAGATCAAAGTGGGGGCGTTCGCCGCAAGTTCCGGCGGAACCTACAGCTACGGCACAGCCCAGGTGGCGGCCGACGGCAGTTACAAGATCATTGGTCTTCCCGAGGGCTCCTACGCCATCGAATTCATGGGTGGCTCAAGCGGAGCTGCCAACCAGTGGTACACCAACCAGCCTAACCAGGGCACCTCCCAAGTCCTCACGCTCGCGACCCGGCAGGCTGTGACCGGGATCAACGCCACCATGGGACTGGGCACCTCGGCCTCCGGATCCGTCAGCGTCCCGGCCGGTGTGGACCCGACCCAGGTCACGGTGACGGCGGTACCGGCAGCGGGCTCGAGTACCGCAGGCTCCGCCTCTACCCAGGTCACGGCCAATGGCACCTACACAATCCAAGGGCTTCCCGCGGGTGCCTACAACATCAAGTTCTCCAGTGGCTCCAGCGGAGCCCTCACCCAGTGGTACAGCAACCAGCCGAACCAGAGCAGCTCCCAGACTTTCACCCTTACCGCCGGCCACCCTGTAACGGGCGTCAACGCCACGATGGCCCTGGGAGCCTCCGTCTCAGGCACCATCATTCCCCCGGCCGGAGTTGACCCAACCCAGATCATGGTGACGGCAATTCCCGCCCAAGGGTCCAACACCCCCGAAAACGGGTACACCTGGGCTCACTCGGACGGGACGTACAAGATCCAGGGGCTTCCCGCGGGTGCCTACAACATCGAGTTCTCCGGCGGCTCCAGTGGAGCCCTCACCCAGTGGTACAGCAACCAGCCGAGCCAGAGCACTTCCCAGACCTTCACCCTCGCAGCTGGGCAGGCAGTGACCGGGATCAACGCCACCATGGCGCTGGGGGCCACCGTTTCGGGTACCGTCACGGTCCCGGCCGGCGTTGACCCGACACAGACCTACGTGACGGCAGTTCCCGCGCAGGGCTCCACCACCGCAGGCTACGGGTACGCCCAGGTCGCCGCGGACGGGACATACAAGATCACGGGGCTGCCCGCGGGTGCCTACAACATCGAGTTCACCGCCGGCTCCAGCGGAACCCTCACCCAGTGGTACAGCAACCAGCCGAGCCAGAGCACTTCTCAGGCCCTCACCGTCGCAGCTGGGCAGGCCGTCACGGGGATCAACGCCACCATGGCGCTGGGGGCCACCGTTTCGGGTACCGTCACGGTCCCGGCCGGTGTCGACCCGACACGGACCTACGTGACGGCAGTTCCCGCGCAGGGCTCCGCCACCGCCGGCTACGGGTATGCCCAGGTCGCCGCGGACGGGACATACAAGATCACGGGGCTGCCCGCGGGTGCCTACAACATCGAGTTCTCCGGCAATGACACCGGAGCCCTTACCCAGTGGTACAGCAACCAGCCGGACCAGAGCACCTCGAAGGCCCTTACCCTGACAACCGGCCAGGCAGTGACCGGGATCAACGCCACCATGGCCCTGGGCGCCACCGTTTCGGGTACCGTCACGGTCCCGGCCGGCGTCGACCCGACACGGACCTACGTGACGGCAGTTCCCGCGCAGGGCTCCGCCACCACAGGCTACGGGCACGCCCAGGTCGCCGCGGATGGGACATACAAGATCACTGGGCTGCCTGCGGGTGCCTACAACATCGAGTTCTCCGGCAATGACAGCGGAGCCCTTACCCAGTGGTACAGCAACCAGCCGGACCAGAGCACTTCCCAGGCCCTTACCCTGACAACCGGCCAGGCAGTGACCGGGATCAACGCCACCATGGCACTGGGCGCCACCGTTTCAGGTACCGTCACCGTCCCCACCGGAATCAACCCGACACAGATCTCGGTGATGGCGGTTTCCCCCCAAGGCTCCAGCACCGCCGGCTACGGGTACGCCGGCTACGCCACAGTCGGCCCCGACGGGACCTACAAGATAGTGGGGCTCTCCCCGGGGACCTACAACATCGAGTTCTCCGGAAATGACAGCGGAGCCCTTACCCAGTGGTACAGCAACCAGCCCAGCCAGAGCACCTCCAAGGCCGTCACCCTGACAATCGGCCAGGCCGTCACGGGGATCAACGCCACCATGTTGATGGGCGCCTCCATTTCGGGCACCGTCACCGTGCCCGCCGGCGTAAACCAAAGAGGAATCGAGGTCACGGCAGTTCCCGCCCAAGGATCCACCAGCAACAGCAATGGGTACGCTTGGGTCGGTTCCGACGGTACCTACAAGATAGTGGGGCTCTCCGCGGGGACCTACAACATCGAGTTCTCCGGCGGTTACAGCGGAGCCCTGGACCAGTGGTACAGCAACCAGCCAAGCCAGGGCACCTCCAAGGCTCTCACCCTGACAACCGGGCAGGCTGTATCCGGGATCAACGCCACCATGGCTCTCGGTGGAACCGTCAGCGGGAAGGTTTCCAGTCCCGCGGCAACGGCTGGCTATTATGACGTGCAGGTCATCGACTCCAGTGGAAAGACCGTCAAGGAATCCGGCACAAGCTCCGATGGGACGTACAGCGTCCAGGGCTTGGGAACAGGAACATACAAGGTTGCATTCAACCGAGCCAGCGGCTACTCAACCGCCGAGGCCCAGTTCTACAAGGGCGTCCCTGAGTCCACCGGCATCGGTGCAGGCACGCCAGTGTCGGTCACTGCAGGTCAGACTACCCCTAACCTGAACGCAACCCTGGCCGCGGGTGGAACGATCAGCGGCACGCTCCTTGGTACGACCGGTCAGCCGCTGGCCAACAAGCAGATCCAGGCGTACACCACGGCCGGGAACCTCGTCACCCGCGACGGGAGCACGGACAGCAATGGAAACTTCTCCATCGGAGGCCTGACAACTGGCCACTACCTCGTGAAGACCACGGCCTACCCGAACAAACCGCTCTACTCCGGCCAAGTCACCACCGAAGCCGCAGCCGTGCCCGTCTCAGTCACCGTGGGGAACGAGACTAAAATCGGTTCGCTCAGCTACGCCGCAGTCTCAGCCACCCCGAGCCCAACTCCGACTCCGACGCCGAGTCCGACCGCGACTCCGACGCCGAGTCCGACCGCGACTCCGACGCCGAGTCCGACCGCGACTCCGACGCCGAGTCCGACCT
>NZ_JBFBLA010000010.1:0-110780 GCF_040702485.1 Arthrobacter sp. NPDC080031 | reverse complement strand
CCGCGACTCCGACGCCGAGTCCGACCGCGACTCCGACGCCGAGTCCGACCGCGACTCCGACGCCGAGTCCGACCGCGACTCCGACGCCGAGTCCGACCTCGACTCCGACGCCGACTCCGACCCCGCAGGCCTCATTCTCGGATGTGCCGTCAACGTCCCAGTTCTACAAGGAGATCTCGTGGCTGTCCTCGGCAGGGATCAGCACGGGCTGGCGCAACCCGGACGGGACCAAGTCCTTCCAGCCACTCTCACCGGTGAACAGAGATGCGATGGCGGCCTTCCTTTACCGACTTGCGGGCTCACCGGCTTACACGCCGCCGGCGGTCTCCGCATTCACCGATGTCCCGGCGTCCAGCCAGTTCTATAAGGAGATTTCCTGGCTGGCTTCCAAGGGCATCAGCACCGGATGGGCTAACCCGGACGGGACCAAGTCGTTCCGGCCCCTCTCACCGGTGAACAGAGATGCGATGGCGGCCTTCCTTTACCGTTTTGCGGGCTCACCCATCTACACACCGCAAGCGGTTTCCCCGTTCTTCGATGTCCCGGCGTCCAGCCAGTTCTACAAGGAGATTTCCTGGCTGGCTTCCAAGGGCATCAGCACCGGATGGGCCAACCCGGACGGGACCAAGTCGTTCCAGCCTCTCTCAACGGTCAACCGGGACGCGATGGCAGCGTTCATGTACCGCTACCACAACCTCCCCTAACTGCCACACCCGAACAACGCAAGGGCCGGGAGCAGCGCAAGCTGCTCCCGGCCCTTCGCCGTGGCCGGCAAAATGCGCGCGCCCACACCGCCCAGCGCTCCGTACACGTGGTCCCAGTCCGGGCTGCCTTCCGGACTGATCCTTGATAGTCCCACATGAATATGTCAACCGTATCTGGCTCCGGTAGGACGGTTATTTCCGGCCCCACTAGGAGTGAGTATGTCAACCCATTGAGGACCACTGAGAGGCCTGATCCAAGACCACCTACGAGCCTACTGACCGGGTCGCCGAACTCGGACCGATCAAGGATTTCACTGCCTCCTATGGTGTGAGTCATGGAGCTATCCGTGTGGAGTTTCGCTTGAGCGGTCCTCAGGCAAATCGCGGCAACCTCGTGATTCACTGGGGCATGGGGTATTCAAACGAACGAAGCCGGCCGACGTGAGCACCCTGCCCTCCGACTTACTCCATGGTGGATATGGAGCGTTGACTTGGTAACCAGCGATCCTGGGTGCCCGGACGCACTCCCCGAAACTGCCAGCAGTGAAGCCGCCGGTACCGGGGCGTGCCGGGTGACTGGGGCCAAGCTTCCCAGCGTCGACGCTAACGCCAGGCTTAGCCCTCCGGAACCAACTCCGAACTGGATACCGCTGCCGCGCTCCGCCGCGAGAAGCCCGCCGATCCGCCGAACATCGTCGCCGCTCAACGAGTCAAACACGGCGAGCTGGCCCCCCTCAACGGCACGCCAAGCCTGGACCAGTCCGTTCCCGCCTTCACTGACCAACCGCCAGTCTACGGACAGCACGTCCCGTCGGGTCTGGCTGCCTAGTAACCGGCGAACATCGGATTCCCGCATCGGCGTCACAGCATGCTCGGCAGACGCAGTGTGGCGGTCCAGCCGCGAAACCCGCCCTTGAGATGTCGAGGCGAATTGATTGGCGAATACCGTATACCGACCAAGGCCAGGCTGGGCGGCCAGTACCGGGACAGGCATTTCCCCGAAAACGGCAAGTCCGGTGTCCACGGCCGCTCCGATACTGCCGAGTGAGACGGATGAGTCCAGGGTGGAGCTCGTCTTGTATTGGACAAACTGCGGCTTCAGTCCGGCACTTCGAAGATGGGAGTTAGCTCGTCCCTGAGGTCTTCCTTATCGAGTGTGCGTGCCAGGCCCGCGATTCCTAGCACATCCGACCGGGAGGCATGATCGGACAGCAATTCGGCGGACGGCAACTTGAAAAGGAGAACGGAGGAAAGGCCAAAGCGCGTGAACTGCGTCAGGGCGTCGGAAGCGCCGGTAAAGTCATCGGCATAAAAGCAGACTCGCGGTCCGGGTCTAGCTTTGGAACTTACCTCACTGGAGCGGGAAACCACCGCCAAAGTCTAACCCAGAGGCAGAGGACTGCCGCTCATCCACAGTCCATCAAGGCGGCCAGGCGCCCATTGATTTCAGCATCCAAGTTATCGGTCATAGACGGACCGGTGGTGTTCAAAGTCACCGCCATGAGGTAGGCCAGCCGCCGTCGTTCTGGGTCGTCAGGGTGCCCTCTCTGCGGCCGGCGCTATAGGCCCGCGTGCCCTCCGATAGTAGAGTCGCCACACCTCCATCCGGATCCCTGCTGTCCACGTTCGTTGCTTGGCCTGAAGTGTCTGCCGCGGGGGAGTGCTGGAGGAGCTTCCCGTTCATGCCCGCTTCGAGGGGGCCATGTCGGTGACTATCGTTCTGCATGCTCGTGGGATGCCCAGCATTACGCATCAGAGGAGTTTTTCGCGTTGCCCTTGCCCTGCGTCGGTGGATGAAGGCGCATCCGCCTTGGGGAAGTCCGCGGATTGAGCGGGCTGGGTGAATGGTGAATTGTCACCCCGGAAGTAGCTGCGACCGGAGCGGCCGGATCGTGACCGACGTGGTCCTGTCGCGGTCGAATTCCTCAGAACCCCGCTCGGTTGGCAAGTTGTGGAAATTGTTGCAAATTCGCATGATACACACAGAATTGCGTCCTGCATCGGTTCATCTCTCAAACCGGCGGCCACGGTCCTCGTCAGTGCGCTGCTGCCAGGGCGGCGGGAAGGTCGGTCAGGGCGGTAACTGTGAATTCAGGAGCCTGAAAGTAGCCCGGGTAGCTACCGCCGGTCCTGTTCAGCCACGCCGTGCGCAGCCCGGCACGGGCGGCGCCGTGGATATCCCACGGATGCACGGCGACCAGCAGCATCCCGGCAGGGTCAGCCCCGGAAGCAGCGGCGGCATATTCATAGGAGGCCCGGGCAGGCTTCCATGCGGGAGCGTCTTCGACCGAAAGCAGCGACTCAAAAGCGTCCAGGATCCCGGCTTCGCTGAACAATTGCTCGGCGATCCGGGCCGAGCCGTTGCTTAGCGTAATCAGCCGTAACCCTGCAGCGGCGAGGGCTCTGATCCCCTCAGGGACATCGGAATGTACCCCCAGGGCGGCTAGGCCGCCCATAACGTGGTCGACCGCCGCATCCAGGGGGCGGTCAAGCTCCACCCCGCTCAGAAGTCCACGGAGTGCGCCAGCCCCAAGGGTGGCGAATGATCCGTTGTCTCCGCTGGCCGCCAGCGCGAAGCCGTCACGCAGCAGCGTAGCGAACCAGAGTTTCGCCATCTCAGCCGGCGCCCCGACTTCGCTGAAGCGTTCCCCCATGGGCGACATATCTGACAGGGTTTCGTTGACATCAAAGACAACGACTGAGACAGCGTTGCTCATGGATTCTCCTTGTGGTCGCGTGTAGGTCTCCGGTGCAAGTCTGCCGCCATCCGGAGAGAGAGGGAACCATTGGCTGGACTAGCTTCCCGATCCACTCAGGGGCCGGTGGGAAACCGGTGCCTAGCGTATCAGGCCGGCGTGGGGGCCCAGCCGTAACGGTCGCGATATTCGGAGGGTGCGAGGCCCGTTTGTTCTTTGAATGCGCGCCGGAACGCTGCGGGGTCTCGGTAGCCCACCTGGCGTCGGATGTTTTCGATTGGCGAGTCGCAAGTCTCTAGGAGCCTGCGGGCGGTGTCCACGCGGCAGTATTGGATGTACGCCTGCGGACCCTGTCCGAGGGCGTCGTGGAAGCGTCGTGAGAGCGTGCGGCTGCTGAGCCCGACTTTCCTGGCCAAGTCTTCTACCCGAAGCGATCCTGACAGTTTGTTGTCGATGAGGTTTTGTGCCTTGCGGACTAGATCATCGTCATGGTCCCGGTACCCTGCTCCGTTCGTCACGTAGGGCAGCTGGCTGGTGCGGGCGCCGTCGATCAACAGGACTCTGGCGGCCGCGTTTGCCCGTTCTCTGCCGGCGAACCGCTCAACCAGGTAGAGGGCAAGGTCAAGAAAGGTTGTTGCCCCTCCGCTGGTGATGACGTCGCCGTGGTCGATGACCAGGCGTTGGACGGCGAGTCGCACAGCCGGGAACCGTTTGCGGAAGTCGTCAGCGTAGAGCCAGTGTGTCGTTGCCGTGCGACCGTCGAGCAGCCCGGCTTCTGCCACTAGGTACGCGCCGCTGCAGCTGGCAGCGACGACGGACCCTGCGGCGTGCCACTGTGCCAGCCATGGAGCCCATGCCGCGTTAAGACTGAACGAAGGGCCCAGGTCATCATCCAAGCCTGGGACAACCACGAGATCCGGAGCAGTGACTTCGTCAGCGCCGAGGTCAACCTTGACCGTCACCCTATCCCGGTAATGGACAGCTTTCCCGTCCAGGCTCGCGAGCTTGACGTCGAAGACTGTGTCCCTGCCCGGGCGGCCCTGCAATGCGCCGAAGGCCCTGTCGGCTTTACCGATGACATCGAAGAGTCCCGTCATAGTGATTGACGCTGTCTCTGCCGGGGCGATCACAACAACACGAACCATTCCTTCATTCAACCACTGCCTGCTGCGCCGCGATCGGCGCAGGCAAAGCGCGTCCGATTAGGCCCCACGGTTGTCGATTGGACGCTGGTGCTGCGGACGGCCGGGATATAGCGTCGAAAGCGTGAATACGGAAATCATCGCCCCCGAAGAATTGGCCCGGTACAGATTTGGATTTATTGCCAGGTATCCGGAGACTCCCATCCTGGAACTGACGTGGCTGCCAACGAGCGCTGCCATGTCGGACGAAGATTGGATGACCGGCCTGATGATGCTCGCGGCTGAAGCAGCGGCCGCCGACACATCCGCAATTCTGATCGATGCTGCAGAATTCCGCCACGGTTTTGAAAACCGGGAGTCCGCCATGGCTTGGCGGGACGCGAGGGTTATCCCGCGTTATAACGACGCCGGCGTGCAGAAGTTCGCTTTCGTGATGCCCGAGGGATACCCAGGGCCGACCGCGGAATCCGGTGCTGCCCCCGTTTTCGATGGGCCGGCGGCCCAGTTTCCCACCCAATGGTTCCGGACCCGAGAGAGCGCCATGGCATGGCTGGTGGGCTGACCCCGATGGACCTTCTCGTTGCCAACGCCGTCGCCTCGCTACTCACGCTCGTGGCGTTCACCATGATCGCGCTCTGGTACCTCGCGCCCGCCCTCAACCGGAAACCTCTCGCCGCGGCGCTGACAACGCTGCTGTGGTTCCATGCTTTCCGCTACGTAGCGTTGCAAATCTTCAGCGCTGCCGCTGTCGGAGGCCTGAACGCAACCATCGGTACGCTGCAGACGATTGCGTTCGGAGACTTGGCCACTGCTGTTCTGGCGCTGATCACCATTGCCGCGCTGCGTCGGGGGCTACCTGCGGCCAAGCTCCTCGTCTGGGCAACGGCAATCATTGGGACCGCCGATCTGGTATCCGCAACGGTGGCAGGCATCAGCGGCCATCTGATTGACACCGCCAGTAACTGGTCATGGCTTATCCTCGCCGCGTATGTACCGGTCCTGTGGATTACCGCCATCATGATCTTCGTGCAGCTGCTCACGAGACGGAACGAACCCCTCATCCGGGCTGCCGTGGCTCCATCAACCGCACCGTAGGTCCAGAGCCCTTGGTTCCGTTGGTGGCCAGAAAAAGGCAGATTCCAGCCGGGGCTCACCTTTTACTCATATGAATCGGCGGCAATGGTATGTACACGGGTTGGTTCTTGGCAAACTAAAGCATTAGGTACTGCTAACTGGGGCTGCGTACTGCCCTTACGGGGTTTGCAGACGTTTCGCCGTTGACCGGAATACGGATCCGGCTTGCTGGCCGGCGGGGCTGAGCCTGCGGTTGGCAAGGTGGGCAAGGAGGATCCTCCGCGTCGGGGAACCGGTGAGCGGAACGGCGATGATGTCTGGACGGAGCGCACTCAGGGCGAGCTGCGGGGCCAGTGCGATGCCGATGCCCGCGGCGACCATACCCTGCGTCTCTTGGTAGTCGTTGGCCGCGAAGGCGATGCGCGGTTCGAAACCGGCATCGCGGCAGACCCGTCGGAGGACGTCGGCCACGGGGTGTTCGTCGCGGACGATCCACTCCTGGTCTCTCAGCGTGTCGATCCGCACGGCGCGACGCGCCGCGACAGGGTGGGCGCGCGGTACGAGCAGCATGGTCGGGTCATTCATGAGCCGAACGACGTTCAGGTCCTCGTCCTCGATGCGCTCCCATGGGTAGTCCCACAGCAGCGTGAGCTCGATGTCCCTGCGCCGCAGCCGTTCGAGCAGGCCGTCGCGACGCGCGCTGACCACCGTGACGGCGACCTCCGGATGGCGCGCGCGGAAGGCGAGCACGACGTCGGGCATGAGGGAAGCCCCGACGGTGGGGAACGTCCCCATTCGCAATTGGCCTCGCCGCAACCCGGCGAACTCGCCCATCTCGGCCCGGGCAGCCTCGAGTGTCCTGTCGATGTCGTCCGCATATCGCAGGAGGGCCTGACCTGCATCGGTGAGCACGACGCCGCGTGGATGGCGGTCGATCAGGGCGACCCCCACTTCGTGTTCGAGCTTCGCGATCTGCTGGGAGACGGCTGACGTCGTGAAGGAGAGGGCCGTCGCGGCGGACGTCAAGGAGCCGGAACGGCTTACCTCGCGGAGCAGATGGAGCCGGTGCAGGTCAAGGTCGGCCATACATTGAGTTTAGCAAAAGTGAAGGCCCCTGGAGAATCCTGTGATTGTGCTGAACTGTCGGGGAGTGGATCGTAGAAGGAGCAAGCGCCGCGAGGCGCGACCACGACACGTGAAGGAAGAAGACCATGCAACTCCGCGGTCATTGGTACCGGGGCGGCACGAGCAAGTGCTGGCTCTTCAACGCCGAAGACGTGGCACCTCACGCCGGGAGCCGCGAGGAGATCCGCAACCTGCTGGCCGATGCCTTCGGCGCAGCGGATGCCCGCCAGCTCGACGGCGTCGGCGGCGGCACCTCAACGACGTCGAAGGCTGCGGTCGTCCGCGCCACCCCCGAGGGACCGGCGGACCTCGACTACCTCTTTGCCCAGGTCGGGATCGGTGATCCCACTGTGGAACTCGGTTCCAATTGCGGAAACTGCGCCACCGCGATCGCCCTGTACGCAGTCCAGTCGGGTGTCGTTCCTCCCCGGGCGGGAACAACACGGGTCAGCATGCGCAACCTCAACACGGGAGCCGTGCTGAGCGGCACGGTCGCGACCCCGGGCGGCCGCATCCCGACGTCGGGCCTGGCCGGTGTTCCGGGCAGCAGCGCGCTGGGCGTTCCCGTCAGCCTCTCGTTCCATGCCCCGTGGGGGCGGACGCCGGGCGCGGTTCTGCCGACGGGAACCGTGACCGACAAAATCGCTGCTGACGGGCTTATTCTTACGGCAAGCCTGGTTGACGCCGGGGCGCCGGCGGTGCTGATTCCGGCTGACGAGGCTGGCATCGACCTGTCGTCGATGACCGGCAATCTGTCCGAGCACCTGCCCACGCTCGTGGCAGCCCGCGCGTCGGCGGGTCTGATGATGGGGTTGAGGAAACCTGAAGATCCTCCGCAGAATGCTGTGCCGAAGGTCGGCGTCGTGGCAGCGCCGGGCGACTACGTTGCGGCTGACGGAACGCGGATCGCGGCGGACAGCCACGATCTGCGGGTGCGGATGCTCTCCATGCTCGCGCCCCACCCCGCCATCGGCCTGACGTCCGCCGTCGCTGTCTCCCTCGCTGCTGCCTTGCCGGGATCGGTGGTGGCCACGGTGCTGCCCGTGGCAGACAGCGCTCACCAAGGGCGCCGGCTTCTGCGCATCGGAACGCCTGCCGGTGTCATCACCACGGAGGTCGTCACGGACGGCAACGGTTTCGTCAGCGAGGTCGTCCTCCACAGGGCGGCCCGCCATCTCGCCGTCGCCGACATCGACGTCGCGCAGCCTGTGGGACAGACGGCCTAGTCCCTTCAATCCGCCCCTGCCAGCATTAGATGCGGCATTCACCCAGGAAGTTGTTCAATGAAGATCAAATCCATTCTCGGACACCTCTATGTCCAGGTACTCCTCGGCGTCGCGCTCGGCATCCTCGTCGGCGCGCTGTGGCCCGACCTCGGTTCCTCCCTCAAGCCGCTCGGCGACGGCTTCGTGAAGCTCGTGAAGTTCATGATCGCGCCGATCGTCTTCTGCACCATAGTCAGCGGCATCACCTCCCTGACCGACACCAAGAAGGTCGGCCCGACCCTGATCCGTTCGCTGGGCTTGTTCTACGTGCTTACAGGAGTGGCCCTGGCCATCGGCCTGGGCGCGGTCATCCTTTTCCAGCCGGGTGTGGGCATGCACATCAACCCGGCCCACCTCGATACCTCGGTCGCCTCGAAGTACACAAGCCAGCTGCCCAGCAGCAACCCGGTGGACTTCCTGCTGAGCATTATCCCCACCACCTTCGTCGGAGCTTTTGCCGACGGCGAAGTCCTGCCCGTGCTCGTCATCGCGCTGCTTTGCGGCTTCGCCTTCAGCAAGCTCGGTGCGCCCGGGCAACTGGCCCTGAACGTGGTCAACGGCTTCAATAAACTGCTGTTCATCGTGTTCGGCTACCTCATGAAGGTCGCCCCCATCGGGGCGTTCGGCGCCATGGCGTTCACGGTCGGCAAGTACGGAGCCCACTCGATCGGCAACCTCGGGATGCTGATCCTCGCCTTCTACACCGCGTGCATCGTCTTCGTGGTCCTCGCCCTCGGCACCCTCGCGAAGCTCACCGGCTTCAGCCTCTGGCGGATCCTGCGCTACTTCCGCGACGAGTTCCTCATCGTCCTCGCCACATCCTCCAGCGAACCCGTCCTTCCGCGCTTGCTCTCCAAGCTTGAACGCCTCGGCTGCGACCGTGGCGTGGTCGGCCTCGTTGTCCCGACCGGCTACTCCTTCAACCTCACCGGCACCGCGGTTTACCTCACGCTCTCCTCGATGTTCATCGCCCAGGCCTGCGACATCCACCTCAGCTGGGGCCAGATCCTCCTCATGCTCGGAATGATGCTCCTGACCTCCAAGGGCGCAGCGGGCGTCACAGGCAGCGGCTTCGTCGCCCTCGTCGCGACCCTTACGATCATGCCCACGCTGCCGGTGGCCGGCGTGGCCCTCATCGTCGGCATCGACCGCTTCATGAGCGAAGCCCGCGCCCTCACCAGCACCGTGGCCAACATCGTCTCGTGCGTCGCCATCGCCAAGTGGCAGCACGCGCTCGACACAGACAAGCTCCAAACCGAACTCAAAGCTGGCTTCGTGCCCAGCGAGGCGGAAAAACTCCAGCTCACGGAACCAGCCCTGGCCCACTGAGAGCAGGTAGCCCGAAAGTCGGGCGCAGGGGCCGGGTCCGATGCCAACGGCCCGCAAGGCTTGTTCAGTTACGTGTCCGACTGAGCTCGGGGAAGCTGGTCGAATCCCGTGTGATGAGTGCTCCCGGGGGACGATGCGGTTACTCGGTGGCGGAAATTTCCAGGATTCTGAGCGCGATGCGCAAGGCGAATTTGGTGTCAGGATTTTCGAGCGGTGCGTCCAGGAGTTCCTCGATTCTTTCGATCCTCTTGACCACAGTGTTTCGATGGACTTCAAGGACGCGTGATGTTTCCGCGAGGTTGGATTCGCTTTGAAGGTAGGTGTTCAGCGTTTTCCTCAGATAGTCGGCGTCTGGTTCGGACAGTCGTTTTAGAAACTTCGTGGCCTGGCGAACGAGTGCGGGATCGTGGAGCGTAGTGCGGATCAATTGGGTGGCGACGGATTCCTGGGCGTCAACGATCTGCCGGCGTCCTTTGCTGGAGCTTGCTTGTCGAGCGAAGTCTTCGGCCTCCGCGATGCTTCTTGCAAATCCTTCCGGTCCAAGGCGTGGCCTGGCGACGCCAAAAACAATTCCAGTTTCTGGCGGTGGTCGTAGGGAATCCAGGGCGGCGACGAAATCCTTGTAGTCTCGCCGGGTTGGTTGGTCCTGCCTTGTTTCCCAGATAAGCCAATGATCGATGTATTCGGACGAGTCCACTGTGTAGTCATACCGGGTCAAAGCGGCTGGAAGCATTCGTCCGATGTCGTGGGCCAGGGATTTCCGTGGGGCACGAACGCTTATGAGGGTGTGCCATCCGTTTAAGTTCCAGCCGACGCTCAGAGCTTGAGAGATCACGTGATCCGGAATTGCTCCGCCGGCGGCAGCGAGCTGCGAGACGATCGCTGATCTTGCGGATTGAAACTGCTCGCTCGCGAAGCGTTGCCGGCTGAGCCACCTGAGCAACGAAAGGGCCCCTAATTCCATGAGTTCTCGTGCAGCCTCCAGCTCGAAGGTCGGGGCGTCGGGCTGGAATTCCGCGAGTATCCAAAGCGCTGGATCGTCGTCCTCCATAAGCGGGGGCAAGGGAACGGATACAAGGTTCGGGGTTTGGCTGGGGTCAAACAAGGGCGACGCCTCGATATTGCCGAATGCGAGCGGCCGTTCCACTGCGCCTGCGAGCGGCAGGCCGAGTGAATTGATCACTGCTATCCGCGCGTTGACATACTTTCTGAGTTCAGAAACGACGCCCTCGGGGCTTGGCTCCATCTGATGGACGGCGTGGGTGAAGGCCGTCATATTAAGGGACCGCGCCCAGAGATCCGATCCCATGAATCTGCTGAGGGATGCGGCCACGGCCACAGTCGCTTGGGGCTGGTGCAGTGCAATCACGTTCATTCTCAGTTTTCGGGCAAGTTCCAAGGTAGAAATGCCGAACTCCGGGAGTGGTTGGAAGCCCTGAGATGTGGTTGGTATCAGGATCACTACGCCCACGCCCTTTCGCTTCAGCCGCGGAAGCAGAATTTCCAGGGCATAGGAGGGAATCCAAGAGGATATCCAGATGCCTTCGAGATTGCTGACCTGCACTTCGTCTGGTGGATCAAGATAGGCAGTCGTGGCGGCGCCGCTGGCGCTGATCTCATTAGTGCAGATGAACGTGAAGCTCGAATCGGGGTGTTCCAAGATCACGGAGCTGTCGAGCAGCGTCGGACACCGCAGTAGTTCACGAAGGGTCAGCCGGACTGTCACAGCGAGTCTTCAAGGGAAGGGATTGTGTACCCGTAGCCGGAAATGTCGACCAAGGCCTGCGCAGCAGATTCGTTCCATTCGCCGGGGGCCTCAAAGACAACGACGTCTACCCCGTAACCGGGCAGGATACGCTCGCTGAGGAGGGGAATGCCGGTATGGCTGTCCAGGAGGCAGATAATCTGGGGGGCCTTAGCAAGCAGCCGGCCTTCGTCCAGGAGCAGCAGGAATTCGTTCTGTGCCTCGATTCGAAGGTATCTTCCTGCGGCCCGAACAATCATCGTGCCTTTGGCCTGTACCCCAGCACCGGAATCACGCGGGGCTGGTTCCCAGTGAACGTCCACAACAGTCCCTCGGCCCACAAAAAGACATCCCGCGGTGTGGGAACAAAAATGAGATATCGCATCACTCACGGACCGCGTTAGTTTCTTGGAGTGCTGGAACTGGCGTCCAAGCTCCAACGCTCGTCCAAGCGTCCGGCTTATGCCGCCTTCCTCCGCGTGTAACGCATCCATGGGGTACCCCGCGAACGCCACCCAGCCGCCAAACAATCCCATGAGAACGCGCAGGGCATGCTCGGCTTCCTCGGCAGTTGATCCTGAAATTTCGACGCACCTCCCTGAAGTGTCGACCAAAGCACAAGGAGTCATCGAGACACTCTGCGCGTTGAAAGTTGTCTGATGCAGTCCTGAGAGTCCTCGCCCCATGCCATCCATGTCGACCAACGGGATGCCCAGGGCCGCGGCCACAAGGATCGGTGCATAGGCATTGATCCCAGCCATTTCGAAGGCGCAAACAAGTGCTCGTCGGCCTGGAAATTTCTGGGCAACCGCATCAAAAGCTCTTACGTACGGCTCCGATCCGCTGGGTTTTTCGCTGAAGGCCAATGCCGACCCCGCCAGGCCGACGGCCACTACGACATCGCCAGGAAGGATTTTACTTGGCGGAAATACGGTCACGCCGCCGCAATGTTCCAACAGACTCCGAGTCAAAAGCGAGACGGCGTGAGTGTCACCAGCCCCTCCTGAGCCCAGCATTCTCGCGCCAAACTCCAATGCTTCCAGGTCCGTGGCCGTTAGAAGCCAAGACATAGGCTGCCTCCTTCGGATGCGCGCGTGGGGGACGAATGTGTTAAGTATGCACATGATGAGGGCATTTAGTAGTCAGAGCAACCATTGATAACCGACTGCCACGGGCCGTAGCTTCGTTGCATTCCCTCCTATCCCTGAACCTCTTCCGGGTAGGTACCTCATAGCCAAGGAGCACGGATGGCAACAACTATTGACAAGAAACACTCGGGGGAGGAGGACTACGCCCTCGAGCGTGTTCCTGACCACGCCCGCTACAGCTGGTGGTCGGTGGCCGTTCAACGGTTCGGCCAGATGTCAGCGCTTTCTCAGTTCCTTCTGGGGGCAGCCCTGGGATTTGGAATGGACTTTCCCACCGCCTTGCTCGCCATCTTCCTTGGATCAGTGATCCTTGAGGCGGTTGCCATCATGACGGGAATCCTTGGCCAAAAAGAAGGTCTCTCAACTTCCGTTCTCGCTAGGTGGACCGGCTTTGGACGTCATGGATCCAGCATCATCGCCCTGTTCATCTCACTTAGCCTGGTCGGATGGTTTGGTGTCCAAAGCGGCGTGGCCGCTGGAGGACTTGCCAATCTGGCGCCCGCTATTCCCGCATGGGCGTGGGCCCTTGCCGTCGGCGGCGTCGTGACGGCGGTAGTCATTTACGGCTTCAAGAGCATGGCTTGGACCGCTTACATCACGATCCCCGCGTTCCTCCTGCTCGCCGGTTGGTCGATTCTCTCTGAGCTGCAAAGGCACAACCTCGCTGATCTGGTTAACCAGCCGGCCCCTGGACCGGTCCTTAGCCTGGCCGCGGGGACAACACTGGTGGCAGGCGGATTCATTGTCGGCATGGTAATTACCCCCGATATGACGCGCTTTAACCGCAGACCCTCCGACGTCGTCAAGCAGACGCTGCTCGGCGTCACCCTCGGGGAATTCATGGTGGCCATCGCCGGCGTTCTCCTTGCCCATGCACTCAAGACCAACGACATTATCGCAATTGTCACGTCCAGCAGCGGGTTTGTCGGCACGATCATCATCGTTGCCGGCACGATCAAGATGAATGACTGGAACTTGTATTCGGCATCCCTGGGCATTGTGAACTTCGTTGAGACGGTATTCAAGAAGCGAGTGAGCCGCACGAGCGTCACCATCTTTATCGGGATCTTGGGCAGCGCACTCGCCGCTGCCGGAATACTGAACTACTTTGTGGATTTCCTGATCCTGCTCGGAGTCACTTTTCCCCCCATCGCCGGCATCATGGTCGCCGAGTATTACATCGTAAAGAAATGGCGACGCGTCCTATCCGCATCTGCCCCCGGGCTGCCGGCAACAGAGCCAACGTGGGTCATTGGGACGCTGGTGGTCTGGGCCGCATCCGTGCTGATTGGAACGTTCCTGCCTTGGGGTGTAGGGTCCCTGAATTCGCTTGGTGCTTCCCTGATTCTCTACGTCATCGCCGGCAAACTCGGCCTGATCAAGGCCACATCCGAAATGGCGCTCTCACGCCGATCGATTACTGAACAGCGCGCACTGCAGGAGGAATACAAGTGAAGATAGGCATCGATGTCGGCGGGACCAACACGGACGCGGTACTCATTGACGGAAGCGAGGTCCTCGCAGGTGTAAAAAGTCCGACAATGAGTGATGTCGGAGAGGGGATTACCGGGTCCCTCCGCCGACTACAGAGCGCGTACTCCTTTGATCCTGCCGACATAGACGCCGTCATGATCGGCACCACCCATTTCATCAATGCGCTTGTCGAAGCCGAGCGGCTGGCGCCGACGGCGGCAATCCGGCTCGGACTTCCTGCAACGGGCGGACTGCCCCCGTTCGTCGGCTGGCCGACACGGATTACTGAAGCGCTGCGCGCCTTGCCCTACATGTGCCACGGTGGCCATGAGTTCGATGGACGGGAAATCTCTCCGATCGATCATGACGAGATACGCAGGGCAGCCCAGGATGCCGTAGCCAAAGGGGCACGCAGCTTCGCAATCTCGTCCGTGTTTTCCCCAGTCAACTCGGAGTTTGAACAGAGGGCAGCGGAAATCATAAACGCGGAGTTTCCGGAGCTTCCGGTCAGCCTTTCCAACGAAATCGGCAGAGTGGGGCTCCTCGAGAGGGAAAATGCAACTATCATCAATGCCGCCCTTCGGGAGCTTTCAGCAGATGTGTGTTCCTCACTCGATCAATCCCTGATGGCGCTAAACATCCACGCCCCGCTGTTCCTGAGCCAGAACGACGGCACATTAATGGATGTCGATTTCGCCCGTAAATACCCAGTGGCCACCTTTGCTTCAGGACCGACCAACTCAATGCGCGGCGCCGCCTATCTCTCGGGCCTCAAAGACTGCATAGTGGTCGACGTTGGCGGAACAACGACTGACGTCGGAGTTCTCCAGTCGGGCTTTCCCCGAGAGGCGGCAACGGAAATTGAGGTGGCAGGAATCCGAACCAACTTCCGTATGCCTGATGTGTTGTCCGTAGGCCTCGGCGGCGGCAGCCGCATCAGGATCGACAATGGTGTGACCGTCGGGCCGGACAGTGTTGGCTACCGAGTCACGGAGGAGGCATTTGTTTTCGGAGGCAAAACTCTGACGGCGACCGACATCATGGTCGCGGCGGGCGATGCGGAGATCGGTGACCCCGGCCTTGTCAGCCATCTGGATCCTTCAATGGTGAAGGCGGCCAAAGCCGAAATCCACCGAAGGATCGCGGAGACGGTCGACAGGATGCGCACGAGTTCCGACCTCGTCCCGGTGGTCGCCGTCGGCGGTGGTGCGTTCCTGGTACCGGAACAGATGGCCTGCGCCAGTGACGTTGCCCGTCCGGGGCACTCCGGAGTAGCGAATGCCATCGGCGCCGCCATTGCCCAAGTCGGCGGCGAAGTCGACCGTATCTTTGCTATCCCTGCAGGAAAGCGCGAAGAAGTGCTCGACCAAGCCAGGGAGGAAGCAATCAGCAAAGCCGTAGCTGCCGGAGCCAAAGCCAGCACTGTCCAAATCGTGGAGATCGATGAGCTCCCTCTGGCCTATCTGCCAGGAAACGCGTCCCGGGTACGCGTCAAAGCGGTCGGCGACCTGCCGGCGTCAAAATAGCGCCACCCGGAACGCTGACTGCAGGAAGTAGAAGGAAGAACAACATGAGTTTCTATCTGTCACTAGACGACGTCCCTGACTTGGCCCGGGGCGCAGCAATACTGGGTACAGGCGGCGGCGGAGATCCGCTCATCGGCCGCCTCCTCGTCGAGGAATGCCTCAAAAACGGAAAGAAGATCGAAATCCTCGATCCGACCGAACTTGACGACGATGACTTTGTCATTTCCACGGCCATGATGGGCGCTCCGACTGTCGTAGTCGAGAAAGTCCCGGCCGGCACTGAGGCGGTCCGGTCGCTCCGTGCTTTGGAGAAACACCTCGGAAAGACAGCCGATGCAACAATCCCCATGGAGTGCGGTGGACTGAATTCCATGATTCCTCTGGTCGTCGCCGCCGAAGCGGATATCCCGGTGGTGGACGGAGACGGAATGGGGCGAGCCTTCCCGGAGCTTCAAATGGAAACGTTCGGAGTCTACGGAGTGTCCGGATCACCGCTCGCTGTTTCTGACGAAAACGGGCACACCTGCATCGTCGATACCGGCCAGGACAACGAGAGGATGGAGACTTTCGCCCGCGCGGTCACCATCAAGATGGGGGGCGCGGCCTACATCGCCGAGTATCCAATGAGCGGAGCAGACGTCAAGCGAACTGCGATCCGCAACACCGTCACCCTGGCCCTCAATATCGGCCGGACTCTACGTAAGGCCAAGGACAAACATCTTGATCCGCTGGCAGAACTCGGTGCCTTCCTGAAGGACACAATATACGGTCATGGAACCGTGCTCATGCGGGGAAAGATCGTTGACGTTGAGAGGTTCGTCAGGGACGGGTTCACCCAAGGGTTTGCCACTGTGGAGTCGTTTGATGGCGGCGACGAGATGCGGATCCAGTTCCGGAACGAGAACGTCATTGCACACAAGAATGGTGCGGTCGTCGCCATTGTTCCGGATCTTATTACGATCGTTGACGTTGACCTGGGCACACCCATCACTTCCGAGGCCCTGCGGTTCGGACAGCGGGTGGCCGTCTACGGAATCTCGACTCCTGCCATCATGCGGACCCCGGAAGCGCTGCAAGTCTTTGGCCCCCAGGCTTTCGGACTCCATGAGCCATGGGTTGCCCTAGAGGAATTAGGCGCCGCCCGATGACATCGTCTCAGACTCGTTCCGCGCTGGCCGACACCCTGGTTTTTGACGGCCATAACGACTTGCCTTGGGCTCTGCGGCAGAAATTCGATTCCCGCGTCGAGGAGATCGACTTGTCGCAGCACCAGCCCCGCTTGCACACAGACATTCCGCGGCTCCGGGAAGGCAGGGTCGGTGCGCAATTCTGGTCAGTATTCGTCCCCTCCAACATGCTGCCGGCCGACGCCGTCGTGGCGACACTCGAACAGATCGACTGCGTACACCGGATCATCTCCAAGAATCCCGAAACCTTCAGCCTGGTGGACTCTGCCGCTGGTGTAAGAACCGCCGCCGCTGAGGGAAAAATCGCCTCGCTGATGGGTATCGAAGGAGGGCATTCCATCGACGAGTCGCTTGGCGTGCTTCGGATGATGAGACGTGTCGGCGTCCGCTACATGACTCTCACACATAACGACAACACGCCGTGGGCGCGTTCGGCGACTGGCGAGCAGGTCGACTATGGGCTCACCGATTTCGGCAGAAGCGTGGTCAGCGAAATGAATCGTCTCGGGCTGATAGTGGATCTATCTCACGTAGCCGAGCAGACGATGCATGATGCGCTGAATACGAGCTCCGCCCCTGTAATGTTCTCCCATTCATCTTGCCGCGGCGTCACCGACCACGTCAGAAACGTGCCCGATGCCGTGCTTGAGAGATTGCCTGGAAACAACGGTGTGCTCATGCTTACCTTCGTTCCTGCCTTCATCTCAGAGGCCTGTGCGGACTATGAGCGACATTCTGATGAACTCCGGCAGAGACTTGGCCTTCGGACAGGGTTCCATGCAGGCCAAGTGGAAGAGGACGCCGCGGCCGCCGCAGAATATGCCCGGTGGACGTCGCAGAACCAGGCTCCGCAGGCCACCATCGCCGACATCGTCAGACACATGGAACATGCACGCGAAGTAGTAGGCCCCCAGCATCTCGGCATTGGTGGGGATTTCGATGGCATCGAACAACTGCCCCGCGGAATTTCCGGGGTATCAAGCTACCCGACCGTCATGGATGCATTAGCCGAACGGGGCTGGTCCACTGCTGATCTGCGCAGCCTCGCATTCGGCAATGTCCTCCGGGTGCTGGAAGATACGGAGGCGGCAGCGAATCAAGATCTGATCCCTGTGTCCAGGCAGCATGCAGAACTCGCCCACCAACGCTGATGTCAGTGTCCATCCGCGTAGGCCATGCCCCTGGCGAAACAGCCGGCAACCAACGACAATTCATCACCCATCGTTGCCTGCAAAACCCCCGAGAATCCGGGCGAGACTCCCGGGTTCCAAGAGCACAGAGGCCTTTGGTCCGGAAGCATCATCGGACGCGCGGTCTCTGGGGTCTGCCTTTTTTGAAGTTGACCTGAAGGTTTCGCCATGCCGGCGGCTACTAGAGTAGTGGTCATGGCCGAAGATGCACCCCCCGTACACATTCCCGGGGTTCGTGAGGTTGCTGCCGTAGCGGGGGTTTCGCGTCAGACGGTGTCGCGGGTGTTGAATAATTCGCCGAGCATCCGGCCGGAGACGCGGGAGCGGGTGCTGGCAGCGATGGCGGAGCTGCGGTTCCGGCCGAATCGGGCGGCCAGGATGCTCACGACGGCTCGCTCGCGCACGATCGGGACCCTGGCGTCCTCGGCGTCGTCGCTGTATGGACCGGCGTCGAGCCTGGACGCGGTGGAGAACGCCGCCAGGGAAGCTGGGTATTTCGTCACGGTGGCTCATGCGGCTTCCTCCGAGCGCGAGGACATCCTGGCTGCGCTGGACCATCTGGTGGAGCAGTCGGTGGACGGGATCGTGGTGATCGCCCCGCAGCAACGGGTGCAGGAGGCGATGGCGACGGTGTCGTTCGGGGTGCCGGTGGTCGCGCTCCACGGCGCCGGCGATGGGGGTGGGCTGGTGGTTGACCAAGCCGAGGGCGCTCGTATGGCCGTCCGACACCTTGTCTCGAGGGGGCACCGGAAGATTCTGCACGTGTGCGGCCCGCTGGACTGGGCCGAGGCACAGGCGCGCCGCGAGGGATTCCTGGCCGAAACCACGGCTGCGGGGGTCGAGGGGATCATCTCGGCCGAGGGGGACTGGACCGCCGCGTCCGGGGCGCAGATCGCCGCGCAGTTCCTCGGGAAGTCCGGGATCACAGCGGTCTTCTCCTCAAACGACCAGATGGCCCTCGGCGTCCTGCACGCGGCCCGGAAGGCCGACCTGCGCCTGCCGAGGGACCTCGCCGTCGTCGGCTTCGACGACATCCCCGAGGCCGCGTTCTTCGCCCCGCCCCTGACGACTGTGCGGCAGGACTTCGCCGAACTCGGCCGCCGCGCGGTCGAGCGCCTCGTCGGGCTGATCGAGAGCCGCGAGATCGCGTTCGCCGAGCCGGTCCCGCCCGTGCTCGTGGTCCGCGAATCCGCCTGACCCTTGCCGCCTGATCCTTCGCCATGCATACTTGTACTCAACAATGTGACCGGTCACAAACAGATGAGGGACAGCGACATGACGCAAGAGCCGACGACCGCTGGCGGCCGCGACGCGATACTCGGGGAGCGCACGGCGCTGGGCATCGAGTTCGGATCGACGCGCATCAAGGCGTGCCTGGTGGCGGTCGATGATCCCTCGCTTGTCCTGGCAGTGGGCAGCCACGAGTGGGAGAACGAGTTCGCTGACGGGCGCTGGACATACTCGCTCGAGTCGGTCTGGTCGGGCCTGCAGGCCGCTTACGCGGACCTGGTCGAGGACACCGAGCGCCGTCACGGGGTCCGCCCGGAGACCTTTGGCGCGATCGGAGTCTCGGCGATGATGCACGGCTATATGGCGTTCGACGGCGGGGGGGAACTGTTAGTGCCGTTCCGCACCTGGCGGAACACGTCGACCGGGCCGGCTGCGTCGGAACTGACCGGGCTGTTCGGGGTGAACATCCCGCTGCGCTGGTCGATCGCGCATCTGCACCAGGCGGTGATCGACGCCGAGCCCCACGTGCCCCGGGTCCGCTTCTGCACGACGCTGGCAGGCTACGTCCACTGGCGCCTCACCGGCCGGAAGGTCCTGGGCGTTGGGGACGCCTCGGGCATGTTCCCGATCGATGCGCAGACCAAGACGTACGACGCCGGGCTGGCCGCCCGCTACGACGAGCTCGCCGGGGGGCGGGTGCCCCAGCTGGTTGACCTGCTGCCCGAGGTCCTGGCCGCCGGCCGGCCCGCGGGGACGCTCACCCCGAATGGCGCGGCGCTGCTGGACCCCAGCGGCGCGCTGCGCCCGGGGATTCCCTTGTGCCCGCCGGAGGGGGACGCCGGGACGGGGATGGTCGCCACGAACTCGGTCGCGCCGCGGACGGGGAACGTCTCCGCCGGCACGAGCATCTTCGCGATGGTCGTCCTTGAGCGCCCGCTCGCAGGCGTCCGCCATGAGCTGGACGTAGTCGCCACCCCGGCGGGGGATCCGGTGGCGATGGTGCACTGCAACAACGGCGCGAGCGAGCTCGCGGCCTGGGCCGGGCTCTTCGGCCGCTTCGCCGCGGCCGCCGGCGCCCCCGCGGACCCCGATGCGGTCTACGAGGCGCTGTTCTCCGAGGCCCTCGCAGGCGAGCCCGACGCCGGCGGCATCCTGGCATACAACTACCTCGGCGGGGAGCCGATCACCGGCCTCGAGCGTGGACGGCCCCTCGTAGTCAGGACGCCCGACAGCCGGTTCACCCTGGGCAACTTCGTCCGCGCCCAGCTCTACGGCGTCTTCGGCACCCTCGCCCTGGGCATGCGCGTGCTCGCAGCGGAGGAGGTTGCCCTGGACCGGATGTTCGCCCACGGGGGCATGTTCCGCACCGCCGGGGTCGCGCAGCGGTTCCTTGCCGGCGCGCTCGACGCCCCGGTGTCTGTCTCCGAAACCGCCTCCGAGGGCGGCGCGTGGGGGATCGCGGTCCTCGCCGCCTACCTCGTGGCGGACGGGACGGACGCCTCCCTGGGCGCCTATCTCCGCAATCGGGTCTTCGGCGGCTTCGGCTTCGAGACCGCGAACCCCCATCCCGTCGACGTCGCAGGCTTCGCCGCCTACCTCGAACGCTACCGCGCCGGTCTGGCGGTCGAGCGGGCCGCCGCCGACGCTATACCGCTGAAGGGCGCGATCGCCCTGGAAGGAGCCATCGCATGATCCGCGAATCCGAGAACCCGGCCATCCGGGCCGTGCGCGAGCAGGTTGCCGCCCTGCACGCCGAGCTGGTCCGCTACGGGCTGGTGGTGTGGACCGGCGGCAACGTCTCCGGCCGTGTGCCGGGGGAAGACCTGTTCGTCATCAAGCCCAGCGGGGTCGGCTACGACGAGCTCGCCCCGGAGAACATGATCCTGTGCACACTCGACGGCGAAGTCGTTGCCGGCACGCCGGGCTCGGAGCGGTCCCCGTCCTCGGACACCGCCGCGCACGCCTACGTGTACCGGCACATGCCCGAGGTCGGGGGAGTGGTGCACACCCACTCCACGTACGCGACCGCCTGGGCTGCGCGTGCGGAGCCCATCCCATGCGTGATCACGGCGATGGCGGACGAATTCGGCGGGGAGATCCCCGTGGGCCCGTTCGCGATCATCGGCGACGACTCCATCGGCCGCGGCGTCGTGGCGACCCTGGCCGGGCACCGCAGCCGGGCCGTGCTGATGCAGAACCACGGCGTGTTCGCCATCGGCAGGGACGCCCGCGACGCCGTCAAGGCCGCTGTGATGGCCGAGGACGTCGCCCGCACCGTCCACCTCGCCCGCCAGGGCGGCCCGCTCGTCCCCATCCCCCAGGCCGCGGTCGATGCCCTCTTCGACCGCTACCAAAACGTCTATGGACAGAACCCGGAAGGATCCCTAGCCTGATGCCCAAGCTCACCACCGCCCTCGACGCCTGCGAAGTCTGGTTCCTCACCGGCAGCCAGCACCTCTACGGCCCCGAGACCCTCGCCCAGGTCGCCGAGCAGTCCCGCCGCATCGCCGCCGAGCTCGCCGCCGCCAAGGCCGTACCCGTCAAGGTCGTCTGGAAGCCCGTCCTCACGGAAGCGGACGCGATCCGCCGGATCGCCCATGAGGCCAACGCCGACGACCGCGTCATCGGCCTCATCGCCTGGATGCACACTTTCTCCCCGGCGAAGATGTGGATCACAGGCCTGTCCGCCCTGCAGAAGCCGCTGCTGCACTTCCACACCCAGGCCAACGTCGAGCTCCCCTGGGGGGAGATCGACTTCGACTTCATGAACCTGAACCAGGCCGCCCACGGCGACCGCGAGTTCGGCTACATCCAGTCCCGCCTTGGCGTCCCGCGCAAGACCGTCGTCGGGCATGTCTCCGATCCCCGCGTCACGGAGAGGATCGGCACCTGGGCCCGCGCCGCGGCCGGCTGGGCCGCCACCAAGTCCCTCAAGCTCGCCCGCTTCGGGGACAACATGCGCTACGTCGCCGTCACCGAGGGCGACAAGACCGAAGCCGAGATCCGGCTCGGGGTCCAGGTCAACACCTGGGGAGTCAACGAGCTCGGCGCAGCGGTCGAGGCCGCCGACCCGGCCGACGTCGACGCCCTCGTGGCCGAGTACGAGGACCTCTACGATGTCGCCCCCGAACTCCGCAAGGGCGCCGAGCGGCACCAATCTCTCCGCGACGGGGCCTCGCTCGAGCTCGGACTGCGCTCCTTCCTCGAAGACGGCGGCTTCGGGGCGTTCACCACGAGCTTCGAGGACCTCGGAGCCTTGAAGCAGCTGCCCGGGCTGGCAGTGCAGCGGCTCATGGCCGCCGGCTACGGCTTCGGTGCCGAGGGCGACTGGAAGACCGCGATCCTGGTCCGGGCCGCCAACGTCATGGGCGCCGGACTGCCAGGCGGGGCATCCCTCATGGAGGACTACACTTACGACCTCACCCCCGGCGCGGAGCGGATCCTCGGCGCCCACATGCTTGAAGTCTCCCCGTCCCTGACCACCGCCCGCCCGACCCTGGAGGTCCACCCCCTCGGGATCGGGGGCAAGGATGACCCCGTCCGACTCGTGTTCACCGCGGACCCGGGGCCAGCCGTCGTCGTCGCCCTCTCCGACATGCGCGACAGGTTCCGCCTCGTCGCCAACGCCGTCGACGTCGTCGAACCCACCGCCCCGCTGCCCAAGCTTCCCGTCGGACGCGCGGTTTGGAAGCCGGCTCCCGACTTCAACACCTCCGCCACCGCCTGGCTCGAGGCCGGCGCCGCCCACCACACCGTGATGAGCACCGCCGTCGGAATCGAGGCCTTCGAGGACTACGCCCGCATGGCCGGCACCGAACTCCTCATCATCGACCAGGACACGACAACCCGCGGCTTCGCCCGCGAACTCCACTGGAACGCCGCTTACTACCGGCTCGCTCAGGGGATCTGAGGAGGCGAAGGAGGGGTTGATGGAGTCGGACAAGGAGGCGGGGGCATACGAGATCCGCCACGGGGACTACGCGGCTGTCGTCACTGCGCGTGCCGGTGCCCTCCGGAGGCTGACGTACCGGGGACGCGATCTGGTGGTCCCCTTCGCGCACGGGCGCCCGATCCCCGACTACCGCGGCATCGTCGCTGCACCGTGGCCGAACCGCATCGCCGACGGCTTCTACCGGTTCGAAGGCCAATACCTTCGCCTCCCCATCAACGAGCCGGAGCGCCAATGCTCTCTGCATGGGCTCGCATTCGATCGCGAGTGGTCGGTCCTTTGCCTTTCCGACGTTTCGCTCACTCTCGTACTTCAGCTCGACCCCAGTGAGGGCTACCCGTTTGCTCTCATCCTCGAGACGACATACACCCTCGATGCGGACGGTCCAGACCGTGAGGGAGGTCTGCGGTGGGAGGTGCGTGCACGGAACGTTGGCGATCGCACCGCCCCTTACGGGGTCTGTCCCCACCCTTACCTAGTGGCGGGGGAATCGCCGCTTGATGCATGGGAGCTCCAGATCCCTGCCGCGCGGTTCCTCGAGGTCACCCACGATCGACTGCTGCCGGTGGGCGAGCGGGACGCCGTCGGGCACGAGTTCGACTTCCAGACTGCGCGTCTCATCGGGACCACCCAGATCGACCACGCCTTCACCGGTATCGACTTCGGACCGGACGGCACGGCCAGTCTCGCCCTCCGAGACCCAGTGCACGGAACCGGGGTGCAAATGGAATGGGACCGAGGCTGTTCATGGTTGCAAATCCACACGGCTGACAAGCAGCCTCCGGCGCCAAGCCGCCTGGGCCTGGCTGTCGAGCCTATGACATGCCCACCCGATGCCTTCAACAGTGGCAGCCACCTCATCCGGCTTCTGCCCGGAACCTCGCACATCGCTCGCTGGCGTATCTGCTCCCTCGACCAGCGCTGACTCCCGTTATACCGCTGAAGCTGTTGGAAATGCAGGGTAGAGCGCCGTGTCAACGTTGATTCAGCGCCTGCGCGGAGGCGCTGTCGTATCCCTGATCACGAGGTGCGGTTCGATCAGGGGTATGTCCCCCTCGGCCTCGTCCTTGATCATGGCCAGGATGCGAGTCACCGCAATGTGACCGATGGCTTCGAAGTCAAGCGTCACAGTGGTGAGCGCTGGCCGGAAAAAGGCGGATTCCTTGACGTTGTCGAACCCGACGACGCTCACATCATCGGGAACGCTCAGTCCTGAATCGTCGAGCGCCTTGATGACTCCGAGGGCGAACGGGTCGTTGGCGGCGAAGATCGCGGTCAGATCGGTCTCTCGGGCGAGCTCGAGGCCGGCCCGATACCCCTCTGCGGCGGACCAATCTGATGTTGTTAGTGGCGCTGGAGCGAAACGCCCTGCACTCTGGAGCTCCTCTGCCCAGCCGCGGACACGAGCTGTCGTCGCCATCCATCCGGATGGGCCTTGGACATGCCATACCGTCTCATGCCCCAGATCGAGGAGGTGGCGCACCGCCATGCGAGCGCCCCGAACTTCGTCGACTGAGACGCTGTTCGGGCTTGGTGGGGAGCCCTGTTGGAACGTGACGACCGGAATGTCAAACTCGAGTCCGTTGAGAACCGAGATGGCTTCGAAGAGCGGGGCGAGAACGATGACGCCGTCGACGCTGTCCGAAGTGAGGGATTCGAAAGCCGGGCGGATCACGTCCCTCTCAAGGGAAGCCAAGGTGACTAGGCGCGTTGCGTACCCGTGCCGCCGGGCCTCCTCGGAGATACCGTACAAGGCCACGGTCGGGCCCAGCACCGACAATTCGAAGCTGATGACGCCGATCGTCATGGTCCGATTGCTAGCGAGCGCCGCGGCGGCAGGATTCCTCCGGTACCGAAGCTGTGCGATGGCGTGCTCGACCCGTTCTCGAATGTCCGGGGACACATTGGACGAACCGCGGACCACCCTTGAGACCGTCTGCTGTGACACCCCGGCCAAGCGTGCGACGTCGACCATCCGCGGCCCCTTGGACCTTGAAGCTAACCGCTCCCCGCGCCCGTCGGACGTTCGGCTTTCGGAGGACGCGGGGGTTTGGGTCATCCTGTCATTATCCCAGTCGCGACGCGAATCTCACGGAGGCCTGGCCGGTTCGAGTTCTCGAGGCCGTCCGCGCCGGCGGGACGCCACCGATGGGGGCGCCGGACGCAGGTCAGGCGAGCACGCCGGCTCGGCCCTCTCGTACCAACGGCTCGATGGCCGACCATAGCTCGGCGGGAACCGGCGTCTCGAGCAGCTTCTGTATCTCGGCGAAGCGCTGAGGGCGGGACATGCCGACCACGGTTGAAGCCACGCGATCGTCGCGAGTTGCGAACTGCAATGCCACTGCTGCCATGGGCACGTCGTGGTTGCGGCAGGCCGTCTCGATCGCGCGAACTCGGGTCAGGACAGCGTCATTAACCGGGGCATAGCAGTAGGTCGGGACCTGATCTGGTCCCTTGACGAGCATCCCGCCGCCGAACGGAGCGGCATTGACGAAGCCCACGCCGCGCTCTGCGCATTCCTCCACGAGGACAGCAGCGGAGGAGTCGACCAGGGTGTAGCGGTTGTGGCTGAGGACGACCTGGAACGCTCCGGTCCTCAGGAACTCCAGCTCCATTTCGATCGGGCCGCCCGCGACCCCGAGCGCCCCGATCACGCCGGCTGCCTGCAGTTCGAGCAGGGCTTCGACTGGGCCGCCGGGGGCCATCGAGGCATCAAAACCGATCTTCTCGGGATCGTGCAGATAGACCAGCGGGAGGGTTTCCATGCCGAGGCGCGACCGACTCTCCTCGACCGACCGGCGAACGCGGTCGCCTGAGAAATCGTCCGACCCGGGCAGCGGATCCACCTTGGTGGCGATCAACACACCGTCCAGGACACCGCCGAGGCGTTCGAGGGCACGGCCGATGCGCAGTTCGCTGGCGCCGCCGCCGTATTCATTCGATGTGTCAATGAAGGTGAATCCCTGCTCGACAGAGGTCACGATCGCGGAGACGGCGGTCTGCTCGTCCACCTCGTAGCCGTATTGGGCGGGGAAGCTGCCCAGCGCACTCGTGCCAGTGCAGAGCACGGGCACAGACCAGCCGGTCTCTCCCAGTTCTCGTGAATCCATTAGGGCACCGATTCCTTTCAGGTGTTGGTGTTAGGTGGTATGTCATCAGTTGGCCGTCGCCTTTGGCGGCGGCGCGGAGCTCGATCGCAGCATCAGCCTGGGGTCGAGCGGGCCCGTGGCCTCTGACTCCCGGTCGTTGAGCCGGTCAAGGAGTCTCTCGACCGCGACGCGTCCGATATCCGTGAAGTCAACACGAACGGTGGTCAGCGGCGGGGAGAAGTACGCAGCCTCCGGGAAGTCGTCGAACCCGACCACCGAGATGTCCTCGGGCACCCGTACGCCCGCGTCGGCAAGGCCCCGCATCAGTCCGAGGGCGGTCTGGTCATTCGCGGCGAAGACTGCGGTCACACCGCCGAGCTGGAGGATCCGCTTGGCTGACCGGTATCCGGAGGGCGCGTCCCAGGTTGTCGGAATTGGCTCGAGGACGGGGCAATTCGCTGCCGTCAGAGCCGACCGCCAGCCCTGTACTCGCGCCTGGGCGGCGAGCCAGTCGCCCGGCCCACTGAGGTGCACGACCGTCCGGTGACCAAGGCTCAGCAGGTGCTGGGTGGCGATACGCGCTCCGAGCGCCTCGTCCGCGGCGAATGTGTTCGGCCCGGGAACGTTCGGGGCGAACATTACAAGAGGAGTGCCGAGGTCCAGTCCCTCCGCGATGTCTACGGCGGCCTGAATCGGAGCGAGCAGGATGATGCCGTCCACTGAGTCGTCGACGAGGTGGTCGATCGCGGACCGGATTCCCGCACGGTCTGCTGTTGGCAGACTGACCAGGCTGGTCGCGTAGCCGTGGTTGCGCGCCGTCTCGACGATTCCCGTCAGCGCGAACGACGGACCGTGCCTCGCGAGGCCGTAGGCGACCACTCCCAGATTCATCGACCGCTTCGTAGCGAGGGAGCGAGCGGCGGCGTTCCGGCGGTAGCGGAGCTGGGCGATCGCCAGGTGCACACGTTCCCGTACCTCGGGGGTGACGTTGGAATGCCCGTTCACCACGCGGGAGACCGTCTGGTGGGACACGCCCGCGAGGCGAGCGACGTCGATCATGCGGGCCGGAGGGTGCTGGCGAACGGGTCGGTGCCCGGGGCCCGGGAGGTTGTCGTTCATGCGCCGGCACCTACCAAGCGCCACGGGTCCTCGAGCCCAACGGCATCGGCCAGGTCGAAGACGAGAGCCAGGCTTCGCGCATTGTCCGGCGCCGGAACGTCCTCTGCCGCATCCCCCGCTGCCGATCGCCGGAAGTGCTGGAGAACTCGGGCCAAGTCTGAATCGTTCTCGACGTCTTTGGCGGGAATCACGAGCTCGGGTCCCGTGCCGAGATCCAGGGACACCTCCAGTCCGGCGACCGTTATGCTGCCGTTCTCGCCCCGGATGAGCCAGTCCCCGTCCCATGGCGTCGTGTGTCCTCGGGCGGACCAGGTTCCAGAGTAGGTGACGGACGCTTTGTCCTCCAGCACCAGCACCGCGCTCAAATCCGGCTCTCCCCGGTAATGGGTCCACCTCGGGCGCCCGGACAGCGCAGCGACGACGCGCGCGTCCTGCCCCGTCAGATGGCGCAGAAGGTCGACGTGGTGGATGGCCATGTCGGCGATCAGTGGATGAGCGAGGTCCCGCCGGCCACCGTCCAGGAACTCCGGCTGCGCGAACTCGATCGACACGTGTGCGATGCGCCCGATCAAGGGAAGGCTGCGACGGACGGCATCGACCCAAGGCCGCTGCCGGTAGTTCTGATCGATGGCGATGAGGGTCGGCGTGCTCGCGGCAAGGTCCTCCAGTTCTCGGAGCTCCCTCCGGCTCGGCACCGCCGGCTTCTCGCAGAGTACGTGGAGACCGCGGGCCGCAGCCCTGCGAACCGCATCGAGGTGAAGGTGCGCCGGCAGCGTGACCACCACCGCGTCGGCGTCGATCGCCTCGATGGCGTCCCGATAGTCGGAGAAGTGCCGCGGAGGCCGCTCATCGCCACCTTCCCAAGGCCGGCCGCCCGCCGTCGCGAGCAGGGAGGCTCCGTCGGCACGGTTGATGACGTCCGCCCACACGCGTCCCCATCGCCCCATCCCGAGCACTGCCAGCCGGAAGATCTTCTCGCTCTCCGTCAGCGCTGCCATTCTCTCCATCGGCGTTTCTTTCTCTGGTTGGGTCAGCTGGCTTATGGGTTGAGGCGGACGCCGCGAGCGGCGGCGTCCGCCTCAGTCGCCCATCTCAGGCTCTGTAGCCTGAGGGTGGCGTCAGCACGCCTCGCTCGATGAGCTTGTCGATGTTGGCGGCCCGAGTCGCGTCCTCCCGGGCGAGCCATCCCTCGGCGGGCGGCGCGTCAAGGTACTGGTTCTTCGGGTAGATAGGCTGCTCGTAGATCGCGCGGTATTGCTCGGTGCGCAGATCCTTGAATTGGTTGTAGAGCCCGTTGGCGACCCGCGCCCGTCGGAGGGCTTCCATGTCGATAGTGGTGCAGACGAAGGAGTCGCCTGCCGTCCACCCCCGCTGCTGGGTAAGAATTTGGCCGCGCGGGCCGACGATCATCGACTGGCCTCCGAAGAGGTCCTGGACGCCACCGTCCTCCCGGTACTCGGGGCCGAGGTTCGGGGCGACCACGTACGCCGAGTTGAACATTGCATGGGCGCGGTTCTGCAGCTCCCACATGCCGTTCTGGACCGCTGGCTCGATCAGGGTGCCCCGGATGATGATCTCGGCGCCGTTCATCGCGAGCCCGCGCGCCACCTCGGGGTAGACACCCTCGTGGCAGATCGCGTACCCGATGTTGCCGATCTCCGTCTTGGCCACCGGGAAGATGGCGTCCATGACGTTGCCGTTGCCCTTCTTCTCAACCCACTCGTCCCACACGTCATGCGGGTTCATGTTTCCGAGCATGCCGCCCTCGTAGGCGTCGCTGGTGGCCTTGTAGCGCTTGTGGATGATCTCGCCCTTGGGGTCGATCACGAAGGCGACGTTGAAGTGACGGTCAGGGAAGTCATCGTCCTTGACCATGTACAGTTCCGCCGCGATGTAGGAGTTGAGTTCCTTGGCCTTCTTGGCGAGCTCGTCGGTCTCGGGTCCCGGAATGGTGACCGCGAAGCGCCGTTCGGTCTCCCGGTGGCCGGGAAGGTTCGGGATCATCCCCTGGATGGCCATCTCCGGGAGGACCACCAGCTTGACTGGCGATCCTTCCCACCGGCCCACCATGACGGCGGTATCGATGAATTCGTTGATTCGCTTGACGTTGGCGAGGGCGTCGCCCGGGTTCTTTGCATTGAATGTGCGCGGCGAGACGGCCACGACGACGTACGGGTCGATCATTGCTTTCCTTTTCCTTGATACGTGGTTTGTTGAGGAGGTTGAGGGGTCAGGACGCCGGCTGGGGCGTGCGCGCCAGTTCTTGTATCGATTGCAGGACGGCGACGTCCTGTTCGGTGGTTCCTCCCGAGACACCTATCCCGAGCGAGGAGCCGTCTGCGAGGGTGACAGCGGCCCCGCCGCCGAAGGGCAGCAGTCGGCCGCCGCTCGCTTCGATGAGGCCGAACAGTGGCTGGCCCGGTTGCACCAACGGCGTCAGGGCCGCGGTCTCGGTGCCCATCGAGATGGCGGTGTACGCCTTTCGGGTGGCCATGTGGATGGCGAACTCCGGGGCTCCATCCATCCGCATGAGCAGGACGAGATTGCCGTGAGGGTCGACCGCCGCGACAACTGCAGCCACTTCCAGTTCTTCCGCCCGCTTTTCCGCTTGATCGAACAGCGAGCCCAGTTCTCCGAGCATGGTTCTCCTTTCGGTCCGCGTAGCGCGGTCCGTTGATTGGGTTTCTTCCGGCCCTACTTGACGACGGCGGCGCGTCGGCGCTGCATCGTGACCGCGACCGCCCCGACGACGACGACGCCCTGGACGACGTCCTGAAGGTGTGGATCGATCGCAGCCAGAACCATCCCGTTTGAGAGGATCGCGATGACGAGGACACCGATCACCGTCCGGAGCGCCCCGCCGATGCCGCCGGTAAGGGGAGTGCCGCCCATGACGACGGCCGCGATCGCGGGGAGCATGTACGGGGCGCCCATATCCGGGCTCGCGCTCTGGAGCTTTGCGAGCTGCAGGAGCGCGGCGATGCCGGCGAGGGTTCCTGCGGCGGCGAACGCCCATACCTTGACCCGGCGGACGGGGGCGCCTGCCAGGCGGGCGGTCTTCTCGTTGCCGCCGATCGCGTACACGTACCGGCCACCGCGCGTGTAGCGGAACACCAAGTGGACGATGACTAGGATCACGACCGCCCACAGCGCGATGACAGGGACCCCCCCGATCGTGCCGCTGAACCAGTCGACGGGGCCGCCGGGCATCAGTGTCACAGGCTGACCTCCCGAGAAGTAGTTCGCCAGACCGTTGTAGACGAAGAATGAGCCGAGGGTGACCAGGAACGAGGGCAGGCCGAGGAACGCGACGCCGAGGCCGTTGAGCAGTCCGCAGACGAGTCCCACGATCGGCACCAGGAGCAGGACGTTGTTGTCCCCGGTCTCCTGGGCCAGCAGGGCCCCGGTGAATGCGCAGATCGCGAGGGTCGACCCGATGGAGAGATCGATGCTGCCCATCAGGATGATGATCGTCGAGGCGAGCGCGAGGATCATGAGCACCGACGAGTCCAGCAGGATGTTGACCCCGTTGCCCACCGTCAGGAACTGCGGGGACATGATCGTGAACCCGATGATCATGACGATCAATGCGCCGACGGGAGCCAGGAAGCTCCGGTTCCTGCGGGCCCAGTCACCGAAGCCGGGGCGGACCGACGAGGGGGGCGCCGCCCCGTGGGAGCCGGACTTCTTGGGCGTTGTCAACTGCTGAGTCATTTCTTCTCACACCATTCTGGAGACTAGGGCGGATTCGGAGGGTTTGGCGTCGACGGGCGCGGACACGAGATCGGAGACCGCGCCGTCCCGCATCACGATGACCCGATTCGACAGGCCGATGACCTCGAGCAAGTCATCGCTGATGAGCAGGATCCCGACGCCGGTGGACGCGATTTCGCGGAGGAGCTCGTACACCTGCTCCTTGGCGCCGGCGTCGACGCCTCGGGTCGGATTGTCCAGGATGAGCAGGTCGACGCCGCGGGCGAGCCAGCGCGCGATGAGCGCCTTCTGCTGGTTCCCTCCGCTCAGCGAGGTAATCGGCGCGCCGATGCCGGCGGTCTTGATGGACAGCTTCCTGACGTATTCCTCGGCCTGCCGTACCTCCAGGCCCAGGTCGAGGAACAGCCCCTTCTGGGAGGCGATGCGCGCAAAGGAGATGTTCCGGGCCACGCTGAAGGTGTCGAGCAGTCCGTCGTCTTTGCGCTCAGGGGTGATGTAGCCGACCCGCTGGCTCGAGGTATAGCGCGCGGAGTAGGAGCGAGGCAGCTCCTTGCCCTTCAGGCGAAGGACCCCTTCGGTGGTCGGCCACTCCCCGTAGATGGCACGGCCCAGCTCCGACTTCCCGGAACCGAGGACGCCGGCGACGCCCACGATCTCGCCGGCGCGCACCTGCAGTGACACATCCCGGAATGCCTCGCCGTCCCCGAGTCCCTCGATTTCGAGCAGGAGCTCGTCCTCGGGCTCTCGTTGGAGGTTTTCCCGGTAGAACTGGTCGTTCCGGGCGCGGCCGACCATGAGCAGGTGGAGGCGGTCCTCGGTGAGCTCGTCGGCCGCTGCCTGGGCGACGACCGCGCCGTCCTTCATCACCACGATCGTGTCGCTCCAGTCGAGGAGCTCGCTGAGGCGGTGCGAGACGAAGACGATCGCGCTGTTGGCCTTGACCTTCTCGATGGTCTCGGCGAGGAAGTGGATCTCGTCGGAGACCAGGCCGGCTGTCGGTTCGTCGAGCAGGATGATCGGGTGTTCCTGGCCGAGGAGCTCGGAGAGCGCGAACGCCCGGAGGATCTCGATCACCTGCTGGAGAGCGAAGGGCAGCGAACCGACTGGCTGGCGGACATCGATCCAGCCGTGGCCGTACCGCTCGAGGATCGCCTCAGCACGGTGGATCGCCGCGCTCCGCTGGATCACCCCTCCCTTGGTGAGGAGGTTTTCGTGGCCGAAGAAGAGGTTCTCCCAGACGGTGAGGTTGGGCAGGAGCGCGAGCTCTTGGAACACCCGGTAGACACCGTTCGATGAGGCCTGGTGATAGTTCGCGAAGGCGATCTCGCGGCCGCGGACTGCGACGCTGCCGGAGGTCGGGGTCTCTGTTCCGCTGACGATGTTCAGCAGCGTCGACTTGCCGGCGCCGTTCTCGCCGATCAGCCCGACGACCTCCCCTGCGCGGACGCTGAACGAGACGCCGTCCAACGCCCGCACTGGGCCGAACTCCTTGGTGAGCGCCTTCAGTTCGAGGAGCGGCGCGTTGGCTTGTGCCAGATCCGAGCTTTGCATGAGTGTGGTGCTCCAGTTCGGGGGCGGAATCGGCGGCGTCAGAAGACGGTCAGGTCGTGGCCGCCGTCGCCCTTGCAGAGCTTCCGCACGCTGGCGAAGGGGTCGGTGCCGAGTCGCTGGGAGTACGACTTCGCGACGGCCTCGACCTGGGCAGCTGACGCCGCCGCTGTGTACTTCGCGGGCAGCTCGTAGCCCGCGGGCTTTGGCTGGAGCAGGTTGTAGTAAGTTTCGAGGTCGATGGGGGCGAAGGAATTCTGTGGGTCCCAGTCCTTGGGGTTCAGGGCTCGGGACATCTTCGCGTAGTCGAACGGGAAGGGGCCGCCGCCGTACATCATCTTCTTGTAGGCAGTGGCCGCCTCCGGGGTGTTGATCACGAAGGTGCCGAGCCACATCATCCGCTCGAGGGGATCCAGGTTCACACCGGCAAGGGCGTCGAACACCTGGACTGTCAGCCAGCCTGCCGCGAACCCGCCGTGCTGCGCCCAAGTCGCCAGGGCGCGGCCGCTCGCGATTGCGCTGAGCATGTCCGGGATGCCGTCGATGCCCGTCACGAGGACGTCCTTGCGGCCGCGGGCGGAGAGGGCCGCGAGCACGCCCATGGCCTCGTCGTCGTTCTGGCAGAAGACTGCCTTGACGTTCGGGTGCGCCGTGAGGAGTGCGCTGATGACCGGCTCCGTGGCGCCGCGGTTGAACTGGCCGGGTTCGCGGGCGACGAGCTTGACGCCGGGGAACTTCTTCAGAGCTCGGTCGACGCCCTCCGTGCGGAGGATGTCGGCTGTGTTTCCGGGCACACCGGTGATGTGGATCAGCTCGCCTTCCCCTCCCATCGCATCGAAGAGGACCTTGGCGACGGTCTGCGCGCCGGCGACGTCGTTGGGGGCGATGAACTGAACCCACTTGTCACCGATATCGAAGGGCGTGAGCCACGGAGCGACGTTCCACGCGTTGGCCACGACCGTGCCGTTCGCCTGGGCAGTCGAGAGCGCCATCTTTGAGATTCCGGGGTCCGCGACCATCGAAGTAATCGCATTGAAGTTCCGGGTTGCCGCGCTGCGGAAGATGGTGAGCGCCTTGTCGTTGCTGGAGTTGTCCACCTGCGCCTCGTTCTTCATGCCGAGCGCGCGGGCGGCCTCGTCTGACCCCTGCTGCCAGCTGTTGAAAAAGGCGTTGTTCGAGCTGAAGTACTGGTTGACGGTGTGCCAACCCTTGCTACGGGGGTCGCCCGCCGGGAAGGACGAGGCTGCGGGGGCGGGTCCTCCACCGCGGTTGCATGCGGCGAGCGAGAGCGTCACAGCCGCGGCTGCGGTCCCAGCCAGGAGGCTGCGACGGGTGAGGGTGAATGCCGAGTTTGCCATGGTTCTCCATCCAGGGTCGTCATTGACGTTCGATTGAGAGCTGGGTGGCCACGGGCGTGCGGCCGATCAGCTGGTGTCCGGCAATGCCGGACTTGGGCGAACCGGGCGAAGCTACTTGTTAGCGCTATCTTGGTTCTGTCCCCATCAGGAAGCATTTCCTATTTGTGTGTGCGCTGCGTGTTAGCGCACTCACAGACTATGTGATGGGTTCGCGCCGTGCAAGGGTTTTGCGAGTTTTTCAGTCAGGCTTAGGGAGAATCCAAGTTTGTTAGCGCACTATCTAATCCACCGTACCCAACGGATTCGATGCCAGATTGGCTTGGATCTCGAAATCTTGGATTAGCGCAAACACGGCCCGAAGCGGCCTTGAGCTTCTGGTGTTGGCGACGTCGCCGCGCTGGCCAGCAAGTACGGGCCGGGCCTCGCGACGAAAAAAACCCGCGCAAAGCCCTGGATTTGCCAACGCCGATAGTAGCGACGTTCCCATTCCGCGTGACTCGCAGTTGAACGCCGTTCTGGGCCGCCTACCGGTGGCTTGGCGATCTTAGCCCCTGCCAATGCTGACGCAGGCGCTGTGGCTGCCGTTCCCCTCACGGCACCCCGATAGGCCTCGTCAGCGTCTCGCGGCTTGTACCCGCTCGTGCGTGAGCGCGTCGCCGCCGGGAAGGCTGACGAAGGCTTCCTCTTCTATGCCAAGATCCGCGTACACCCTGTGCAGTGCGGCGACCACGGCGCCCACAGCACCCGAGAAGTCGCCCAACTCGGCAGCAGCGAGCCGGGGAGACGCGCGGAGATTCTGCTCTAGAGCCGTCTGGTAGCGGTCGAGGTTCGAAGCGAGGGAGTTTGCGATGCCGCCGCCGAGGACGATCGTCTGCGGATCGCATGAAACCGTTGTGGCCGTGAGAACGATCAGGAGAGCTTGATCGAAATGGGCGCGCAATGCCTTCAGCGCGGGGCCCGCATCGCTTGCGAAGAGCTGGTTGGGGCCGGCGAGATCGATGCCCGCCTCGGCTGCACGGCGGATGATCCCGGCGCCGGTGACCATGTGCTCAAGGCGGGTCCCAAGGGGCCCGACGGGCAGCTGCCCGAATTCACCGATTAGTCCGTGGTCGCCTTGAAGGATTCGGCCATCGATCGCCAGGCCGGCGCCCAGGCCGGAACCGATCGTGACCATTGCCGCGTTGGACGCGGAACGTGCCGCGCCAAAATGCTGTTCACCGAGGAGCGCGTAGTTGGCGTCGTTGTCGAAGCCGACCGGCCTGCCCATGGACTTCTCGACGTCGTCCAGGAATGTGGGCACCTCGATCTGGGCGAGGTTGGGTGCGTTGGAAATCGTGCGCTTCTGCTGACTCACAGCCCCCGGCAGGCCAACGCAGAGGTGTTCGACTCGGTCCCAGACGTCTCCGGCCGACGCGCGCGCGGTGGAGGCCAACCACTGTGCGAGCTCGCTCGCAGTCGTCGCAGTGGGTGTCGCGATCTCGAGGGCAAGAAGCGGACGAGCAAGCAGGTCGGCGACGACGAGGCGCACGTTGGACGCTCCGAGGTCCACGCCGATGACGAAACTGCGATTGGACACCACGTCTAGCTCGACGGCCCGACGTCCGCGAGATTCGGAGATGATCTCGGCAGTCTCGGTGACGATTCCTTCAGCGATCAGCTGGTCGACAGCACGGGTGACTGTCGCTGCGGAGATGCCTGATGCTTCGGCAATCCATTTGCGGCTGGCAGGTCGGGACATCATAAGGGCCGTCAAGACCGCCTTGCGGTTCAGCTCTCTAGTGTCTTGGACCATCGGGCCTCCTTTTACAATCAGTGTGAATTCAAAGTTAGCCTAAATCGCCGCGGCGATCCAGCCGTGTCGGGGGCTCGTTTACTGGCCGGTTCATGTGGCGATGGCACTCGCCGGGCGGGATGCTCCAGCGTAGAAAGCTGCGCGGTTGGCCCCGTCCCGCGTGGCCGACTATGGCCGATAGCCCCTGATTTCGCGGGACCAAGCAGTCGGGCGACGACGCCGCTTAGGCCTGCGGTGAGAGTCGTGAACGTGACGCAGGTGCAGGGCGGCAGGTGCCCTACACCTTTGTCTGTGATACCTCCGAAACTTATTCGTTACAAGCGAGGGGGTTGACTTTACTTGCGCACTGAAATCAAAATGGAAATACGCACAAACGAAAGTGACAGGGCCACGCGCCACCGCTACCTGTCACCGGAACTGGTATCCCACCCGGTCACGGAAGGTAGACCCCCATGAGCACAGCACCCACGGTCCGACGGTTCGGCTTTCGTGCCGCAGTCGGCGCACTTGCGATCACGCTCGCCCTCGCTGGCTGCTCCGGCGGAGGCGGCGGCACGGCCGCTTCGTCCGGCCCCGCAGCCAAGCCCAGCCTGGAGTTCGCAGGTCCGAACGGCGAGAAGCCCGGTGCCCTCTCGGAGCTTTCGCTGACGAGTGACGAGCAGGCGAAGGTGAAGGGCGGCAAGTACACCGCCGCCTTCGTCTGGCACACGTCCTCGGACTTCGTGACCGCCGTCGAGAAGGGCGCGCGTGAGGAGTTCAAGAACCTCGGGATCGACGTCGTCGCGAGCACGCAGGCCAACTTCAACGCCGCTACCCAGGCCAACAACGTACAGACAGTCCTCGCGCTGCACCCGAACATCATCGTTACCATCGCGGTCGACCCGACCTCCGCCGCCGAGGCGTTCAAGCCCGCCGTCGCCGCGGGAACAAAGCTCGTCATCATGACCACGCCCCCCGCCGGATTCCAGGCCGGCAAAGACTTTGTGTCCATCGTGACGGAGAACCTGGCCAAGGCGGGGCAAGCCAACGCCGAGATCCTGGGCGACGCCCTCGGCAAGACCGGCGACGTGGGCTATATCTCGTACAACGCCAACTTCTGGTTCACGAACCAGAGGGACAAGTCGTTCAAGGATTGGCTGGCCTACGAATACCCCGACATGAAGATCGTTGACTCCGAAGGCTTCGCCGATGAGACGGCCACCCAGACGATCGCGGCCGCTATGATCGCGAAGAACCCGAATATCAAGGGCATCTACGTGTCGTGGGCGACGGCCGCGCAGGGCGTCGTGGCCGCGATCAAGGCGGCCGGGCGGAACGACATCCAGGTGGTCACGAACGACCTGGACACCACCCTTGCGGCCTCGATGGCCTCCGGAACGAACGTTGCCGGAATGGTCGGAAACGGATCCCTCGGAATCGGCAAGGGCCTCGCCTTGGCCGGAGCATACGGCGTCCTCGGCAAGACCGCGCCGGCGTTGGTCGCCTCTGACCCGACCAAGGTCACCAAGGCAGACCTCGACAAGGGATGGCTGTCCGACTATGGCACCCAGCCGCCGTCGAGCATCACCGGCGGCTGACCTCGGACCGAACGGGGCGGACGACTCCCGCGCCGCCCGCCCCGCTCGCCACGCACCCCAAGCACCAAGCACCACGAAGGAGACATCGATGTCAGGGCAAGTCACAACCGTTCTCGGTACGGTTTCGACCGATGACCTCGGCAGGGTCATGCCACACGAACACCTCCTCTCGCTGACCCCGGGACCCTGGCTCACCGGCGGGCTGCGGGACGACGCCGTCGATCGGGCGGTGGAGGCTCTCGGCTCGCTCCGAGAGTTCGGATTCGGGACCGTCGTCGACCTCAGCCCTTACGGTGTCGTCGGTCGGGACGACAACGGCGACAACGCTGCACTGCTCGCCGAGATCTCGCGCAGGACGGGCCTGCACATCATCTCCGGAACCGCGTTCTACCTTGAGTCCTACTCTCCCGAATGGGCGCAGGACGCCGACGCCGGCGTCCTCGCCGAGCGCCTCATCCGCGATGTGGTCCACGGCATTGGCGATTCGGGCATCCATGCAGGCATCTTCGGCGAACAGGCGACAAGCCTGGGGGAGATCACCGCCTACGAGGAGAAGTGCCTCCGCGCCGTCGCCCGCGCTCAACGCGAGACCGGACTCGCGATCATGACCCACACCACCCACGGCACCATGGCGTTCGAGCAGCTCAAGATACTTAAGTCCGAAGGCGTTGACCTGGACCGAGTGGTCATCGGCCACATGGACACCCAGCTGAGCCCCGAATTCGTACGCCGCGTCCTGGACGCCGGGCCCCGCATTGCCATCGACACGATCGGCAAGGAGAGCTGGGATTTCTTCCTGGGTCCGGCACCCGACCCTCGCCCGGACGGCGAGTTCGACAAGCACGCCTTCCACCGGTCTGACGCCGGACGCGCCGACCTTGTCGCGTGGCTGGTCTCCCTCGGATACACCGACCGCATCCTGCTCTCCCAAGACCTCACCGGAGCCGAAGTCTGGATGAACTCGAAGACCCACGGGATCCACGGCTACTCCTACCTCGGCGCTGTCTTCGTTCCCGAGCTCCGCGCACGCGGAGTCTCGGACGCGGACTGCGAACGGCTCCTCACTGCCAACCCCGCAAGCGTGCTGGAGGTGCTGTGAACGTTCTCCAGCATTCCTCCGTTCCGGTTTCGCGGTTCGTCGTCGGTGTCGACCTTGGTGGAACCAAGGTGCGCGCCGGCATCGCCGGCCTCGATGGTCGGGTGCTGTTCCAGATGACCGAACCCACCGCTCCGGATGCCGGGCCCGATCTCGTTCCGCAGTTGTCCGCATTGGTGGCCGCCCTGGCCTCGGCTGTCGGGGCCGATGTATCGGCAGTCGTCGCCACGGCGGTCGGAGGAGCGGGCGTTCCCGACGACGACTCGGGCCGATTCGAGCGCGCACCGAATCTCGGCGAGCTCAACGGGTTCAGCCTGGCAGCCGAGCTCGAGGAGGCGCTCGGGCATCCGGTGGTCTTGGAGAACGATGTCAACGTCGCGGCTCTCGGCGAACTGCACGAAGGCGTCGGCCTCGCGTACGACAGCTTCGCGTTCGTATCGGTCGGCACCGGCATCGGCGTCGGTCTCATCCTCGACCGCCGGCTGTGGGCCGGAGCAAGCGGCGGCGCCGGGGAGATCGGATACTTGCCGTTCGGTGCCGACCCGCTCAACCCCGCCAGCCACCGTCGCGGTCCGCTTGAAGAGGTGGTCGCGGGCGACGCCATCGGCCGTCGGTACGGGGCGTCCTCCGACGCAGCCGCCCCCGAAGCCACTCCCGACGCCGTCGAGGTCTTCGATCGGGCCGGGCGCGGGGACCCGCGTGCGGCCGCCTCGCTCGACGAGGAGGCGAAGTGGATCGCCTTTGCCCTCGTCGCGGTCGACGCTGTCGTGAACCCGGGACTCTTCGTCCTCGGCGGGGGAATCGGCACCCGCATCGAACTCCTCGCGCCCATCCGCGCGTGGATGACGCGCCTCGGCCGAGGCGACCTTGAGGTCGTCATCAGCCGGCTCGGCCCCCGCGCCCCCATCGCCGGCGCCGTGCGCCTGGCCATCGACAAGGCCCTCCAGCCACAGGAAAGAGAAGCATCATGACCATCACGACCCACGTCAAGACAGGGACGGGCAGCGCCGTCCTCCGGCACATCGATTGGAGGCAGTATGTCGTCTACATCGGCTTCGTAGTCGTCTTCGCCTACTTCGCCATCACCCAGGCCGGCAGCTTCCTCAACGCCACGACCCTAGTCAACATCATCACCCAGGCCGCGCCCATCACAGTGATGGCGGTCGGCGCGGTGTTCGTCCTGAGCGTTGGCGAAATCGACCTCTCCATCGGTTCCACCGTCGCACTCGCGTCCCTCGGCTCGGCCGTTACGCTGCAGGGGACCCACCAATGGTGGTTGGCCGCGTTGGCCGGACTCGCCATCGGCGCTGGGGTCGGCGCGGTCAACGGGATCTTTATCACTCTGGTGCGTCTGCCATCCTTCCTGGTCACTCTGGCCACGATGGGCCTGGTGGCCGGACTCGCCCAGCAGGCGACCAACCTGCAATCGGTTCCGGTCACGAACAGCGCCTTCGTTTGGCTGTTCGGCGGCGGAACGCTTCTCGGGATCCCCATTCTGATCTGGTGGACAGTTGTGATCGTCGCCATCGGGTGGCACGTGCTCCGTCAGCGCTCGTTCGGCGCACACGTGCTCGCGGTGGGCAACAAATCCTCGGCAGCGGCGGTGAGCGGCATCCGAGTGAACCGCGTGAAAATGATCGTCTTCATCGTGAGCGGCATGGCCGCGGCCCTGGCTGGCATCCTCTACGCGGGTCGACTTGCCGGCGCGACGTACACGCTCGGCAGCTCCGACTTGATGAGTGTGCTCGCCGCGGTCATCGTCGGGGGCACCTCCCTCACCGGAGGCAAGGGCTCGATCATCGGAGCCCTTGTCGGCAGCCTGTTCATGAGCATGATCAACTACGGTCTGCTCCTGGGCGGCCTCAACGTGGCACAGCAGCTGATCGTGCGCGGCATCATCATTCTCATCGCCGTCTCCCTCTCGCTCCGCGCCAAGAAGAACAGTTAGGCCCACCGATGTTCCTAGACCTCCTTCGACGCCGCAACCCGGCGCTCCTGCAAGCGGCCGCCCGGTTCCACCAGAACGGTCAGATCCCGGCCAACACCTATGTGATCGACCTCGATGCGGTGACGCGAAACGCGGCCGCCATCTCGGCCGAAGCCAGTCGACTCTCCCTGACGCCCTTCGCCATGACGAAACAGATCGGGCGCAACCCGGACGCCTCCCGGGCAATCGCCGCCGGCGGCATCGACAAAGCGGTCGGGGTGGACCTCGAGTGCGCGATCGCCGCCGCAACCGGGGGCCTCCGGACCGGTCATCTGGGGCACCTGGTCCAGATTCCCAGGCATCGCGCCGCGGAGGCCGCCGCACTCGAACCGTTCTACTGGACGGTTTTCTCGGAAGTGAAGGCAGCCGAGGCCGGCGCGGCCGCGCTGGCGCAAGGCCGTGTCCAAGACGTCCTGTTGCGTATCCAGGCCCCGGGCGATCGGTTCTATCGCGGACACGAGGGCGGGTTCGACGCCACCGACGTCGTGGCCGCTGCCGACCGGATCGACGCCATTGGCGGCGTTCGGTTCGCTGGCATCACGACATTCCCTGCAACGCTCTTCGACGCCGCAACAGGTGCCGCACGCTCCACTCCGAACCTCGCCACGCTCACGACGGCCTTGCGGGCACTGGAACGAGCGGGCCGCCAGGACGTGCAGGTGAACGCCCCAGGAACGACCTCCGCCTCCATCCTGGCAACGCTCGCCGAGGCTGGCGCCACCCAGGTGGAACCGGGACACGGCCTGACGGGCACTACTCCGATCCACGCGGTGCAGGACCTCGTGGAGGAACCCGCCATCGCCTATGTCTCCGAGGTCTCCCACCTCTGGAACGGCGACGCCTACGTCTTCGGCGGTGGCCTCTACGTGGATCCGGTGCTCGGCGGCTCGACGACCTCGGCGCTCTTTGTGGCGCCGGATACCGACGCGGTCACCGCGCCCGAGCTACGGGTGGACATGCCGGCAGCCGACGCGATCGACTATTACGCCACCGTTCCCCTCGGCGACCACCGCGCACAACCAGGCGACACCGTGCTGTTCGGGTTCCGCCCCCAAGTGTTCGTCACCCGCGCCCTCACCGCCGGCATTGCGGGCCTCTCCACCGGAACGCCGACGGTCGCCGGTATCTGGTCTTCCGACGGCTCAGCACCCCTCACCATCTCTGACACCCTCGCAGCACCCAGGAGGACAGCATGATCATCGCAGACCCCGCATCCACGCCGAAACCCAACAACGGAACGGTCAAGCCGCTCCGGCTCGACGGCATCAGCAAGCACTTTGGCGGCATCGTTGCCATCAAGCGGTTCGACCTTGAGATCGAGCCCGGCGAGATCGTCGCCCTGGTCGGCGACAACGGCGCCGGCAAATCGACGCTCGTCAAGATCATCTCCGGCCTTTACCAGCCCACAGACGGGGAGATCTGGTTGAACGGGGAACGCACCGTCTTTCGTGACGCCTCCGATGCGCGCACGAAGGGCGTTGAAGTCGTCTACCAGGATCTCGCGCTCGTCGACCTCCAGCCGGTGTACATGAACCTGTTCCTCGGCCGCGAACTGCGCAAGGCGCCGTTCGGCACGCTCGATCGGAAGGAGATGGCAACGCGCACACAGGCACTTGTCGACGAGCTGGATGTGCGCATCCCCTCTGCGAAGTCGACACTCAGCGACCTTTCGGGCGGCCAACGGCAGGGTATAGCCATCGCGCGCGCTACCCATTGGGCCAGCAGCCTTGTACTCATGGATGAGCCGACGGCGGCCTTGGGGGTTGCCGAGACCGCGAAGGTCGAGGAGACGATCCTCAAACTCAAGGAGCGCGGCGCCGCCGTACTCGTCGTCAGCCACAACATGGAGCAGGTCTTCCGCATCGCCGACCGGGTCACAGTCCTCCGCCGTGGGACACAGGTAGGAACCCGGCGTGTCGCCGACACGTCCCACAATGAGCTGGTCTCGATGATCACAGGGCTCGCCTCGTGAGCGCGGCGATCATCGACGGGCCCGGGGCACTGATGCGGGCGGAGATCGCCGAGCAGCCCAGCCGCTGGCTCGACCTGCTCGATGACCAGCGGCCCGCCATCGACGCCGCCGCCGACCTGATCCGTGAATCCCAACCAGAACTGCTCGTCTTTGTGGCACGAGGGTCAAGCGACCACGCCGCGATGTACGGCCAATACCTCGTCCACAACCTTCTTCACATCCCGGCCATGCTGGCGACCCCGGCAACGGTGACCGCGTTCGACACCAGCCTTCGCTACCCCTCGTCAGTCGCCCTCGCCGTATCCCAATCGGGCCAGTCCCCGGACCTGCTCGCGACCGCCGAATCCATTGCCGAAGCGGGCGTGCCCGTTGTCGCGATCACCAACGACTCCCGGAGCGCCCTCGCCGCACTCGGCCGCGTTCATATTCCGCTCGCAGCCGGGCCGGAACTCTCAGTCGCCGCGACCAAGACATACACAGCGGAGCTCCTGGCCATCGCACTCGTGGTGTTCCGCGTCGCCGGCCTCGATTGGGATGACATCGGAACTCGCGTCCATGCAACAGTGGAGGAGGCGATCGCAGTCCTTGATCAGCCGGTCGACGAGCTGGTCGATGCTTTCGAAGGTCGCGAACGCATCCTCATCGTCGGCCGAGGCTACGGGATGGCTACCGCGAAGGAGGGCGCCCTCAAGCTCATGGAGACGAATGCGATCGCCGCCTCGGGCTGGAGCGCCGCCGATGCGACCCACGGCCCGCTCGGGCAGATCGTGCCTGGTACGGGCATCATCGCGTTGACGCGCGGCGACGCAGGCCGCGACTCCGTCGTCTCCTTCGCCGAAGCGGCCACCCGGCTCGGCGGGCTCGTCGCTGAGCTGGGGGGACGGACAATCGCGGACGCCCAGGTCCGGGTGCCGAGCGCCACGGTGGCGACCGAACTGTCGCCGCTCGTCGACATTCTCCCGCTGCAGAGACTGGCGCTGGAACTGGCACTACGCCGCGGACTGGACCCAGACAATCCAGTCGGTCTTGCCAAAGTCACCAAGACCCACTGATCCGTGCGCGATGGCCCGGGCCCGAACGCGGGTCCGGATCGGCCTTGTCCCCGCGCGTACGGTCCGGGCGGGTCAGTGGCCTGCCCGGACCGGCCCGGTTGATCGGCGGGACTCAACTAGTGCGGAAACAGGGGCGCATCCCCGCCCCGCCGGACGCGCTTCACGAGCTCTAACTGAAGCTCAACGCCGTCCTTACAAAGCCTCATTAGGCTCGGCGGTATGCCGGCCGGGCTGTGTCCCCCTGATTACGGGCAAAGGTGCGGTGTCGAAGAACCGGTATTCGGTGGCCGGGACGCGAATTGTTCCGGCCGCTTCCGCTTTCTCCCGAATGAAATCGTGGTCGGCCGGAGAAAGCACAACCTGACCGCTCGGATCACATTCAAAGTCCCCGTGTGCGTCCTCGCTGATCTTGCTTGACAACGCTCTGGGCAGAGTCATGCATCCCGGATTTTCCAGAAGCCACGTCCGGGTTTTGGAATCGAGCCGGTCCCATTTGTCTTTGAGGCTCACGTATGCACCGTCCTGACTGACGTTTCCTGATCGTGAATTCCGTCCAGAATACGCTTGCCATCCATCGGATGGTAGGACTTTGTGCAGACCAGCTGCGGGCCGGTCACTGTTGGGCGGCCGCGACCGCCCGGGCATGCCAGGCATTCCGGAGGGTGCGGGGGTTCCACGTTGTCGTTGAGGAAGTGCCGGTTGAAATTGGACAGGTTCGAGAAGCCGACTTCGGAGCGGATGTGTTGCTTGGATCACATTTCGTCTATTGTTGTCCGGGGCGCCACAGCGTCGTGGCCCCCACATGGAGCGCCCGACCAATTGCCAGTGGCCCTCAGCCTTGTGGCCAACTGGATCTGCTGATGCGTGCCACGCAAATCCGGCCGTTGTCGGGCCTCCGGATGAGCGCCTGCCGCTTGCCGTCCGCGATGAGCCTAAGGCTGATTTTGTCGCCTTTACTTGCGGGGCCGATCGGGCTTACGAGCCGATAGAAAATATAGAACGAGCGCCGGTTTCCTGCGGGGTCCTTCGTTTCAAGGCGGATCGTGACGCCGGTCCGGCCTGCGGTCTTCCGTGTGACCGTGACCTCGACCTGGCGCCACTGGGCTCCGGAGGCAAGTAATTTCCGGATTCCGCCATAGTCTCCTAGCTCGTTCCTGAGTACGAGGGCGATTGCGGTCGGGAGGATTAGCAGAAATATGCCCATGGTCAGGGGATTGGGATGGTTCGCGTCGTTGGCGCCGTCGATCCAGATGTCTTGCGGATTCACGGTGTCGACGTCGACAGTCGTCCAGAACCCGGGCCCGGGCAGAGTGTTGCAGTTCGCGTTGACTTTGGCGACGCTGTGCAGTTGCCGGCCGTTGACGGTGTAGTCCACGTCCAGCTGGCACGAGGAATCGCGGCGTGCCGAGGTATCAGTTTGTGCCGTGACCGTTCCGTCGGTCTTGGTGTGGCTGGCGAGTGCGTGGTTGATCCCCGCGATGACGGCCCATCCCAGCCAGCCTGAGACCGATGCGATGGCGAGGACAGCAGCGGCGCGTTTGAGCCAGAGCCTCCTGCGAAGCCAGCTGCCTTTCCACATCGGAGGTGCGGGGTCTGGCGGTGTGGTGGCCTCTATGCGGGCTTCCGTGGTGACCTGGACCCAAGGTCCCGGAAGGTTGCCGAGCTCGGACGAGGTCAGGTTGGCCTTTGCCGTGAACCATGTGCGGGACATGGCGCTCGTGTTCCACTCGCTCTCGACCTTGCGCGCCGCGTCCGTGCCTGTCAGCGTCCAGGGCATGTACCGGCCGGCTCCGAATGCTCCCGGAACCAATAGTCCTTCGGAAACCAGCTCTTTGATCGTTTCGAGGGTGAGTTCCCTGACCCGTCGATGATCCGAAAGCTCACCCGTTCTCCTTGCGACGGCGACTAAGTCGGAGGCACTGAGCCAGCGCTCACCGGCGGCTTCGATCATCGACTCCCGGAGAGTGCCCGCCTTCATGCGTGCACTTCCGCAGGAACATCGTCTGGAGCCCGAGCGGAGGTGTGTCCACAGATGTAAGTCATGTGGCTTCCCCCTGCTGCGGACGATGCATCCCCGGTCTTAACGGCAAACTATCGCAAAACCGGGACCTCGAAGGCCTACCACGCGGAACCTCTGGGTGGACAGCGATTACGCAGACCGCGGACTGGCGTCCGCTGCCGTCCAAGCGATAGTCGAAATGGGGGACGAACCCGGACCCCACCGCATAGAGACGAGCACCCTCCTACACAACGCGGGGCTGCCCAGTACGCTATCGCCATGCAGATTCGTGAATGTGCTCTCGATGATCTGGCACAGGTGAATGCGGTCTGTGATGCTGCCGGCAGAAACCGTTGGATCCGCGACATGATCGCCCCAAGAAGCGACCGATTCATTTTGGTGGCCGTCGCGCAAGGTGAGGTCATCGGCGTAGCCAAGACGCATTTCCACTCGAATCCCGCAGACAGCTCGCCCGCAGGCCACTATCTCGGGGGAGTGGTGGTCGCTCCGGAGTTCCGACGACGCGGGGTCGGTTCTGCGCTCACCCAGGCGAGGTTGGAATGGATCTGGTCTCGGGCCTCGATCGCTCACTACTTCGCAAACGAACACAACACCGCATCCATCAGAATGCACGAGGCTCTCGGCTTCCGGCCGGTCGCCCGGTTCTCGGAGATTCGCGGAGTGACCGCGGACGACGGTCGGTCTAAGCTCATTCTCTTCGAGGCGCGCCATATTCCGGGTCAAGCAGCAGAATCATGCAACGGGACGACGAACGGCGGGCGACAGGCCGTCATCGGCCCAGCTGGGGGTCGGACGTGAGCGCCCGGCCGTCGTCGAGGCGCCCTGCGAGGACTCGCACGAGCTTCGGATCCGACGCGGCGGTGAGCTTGAGGTCGTACCAGCCGCCTTGCAGCGGGATCACCACGGTCTTGGCCTGGCCCGGGTTGAGCGGGAGGGCCTGCGAACCGGCGCCGTATGCGTCCGTGAGCGTGAGGGCGGCCGCCGCCGGGCCAGCGTTCTCGATCCGGAACTGCGCGTGGCCGGACGCGCCGTCTCGGGTGACGGTCGCGCGGATGTCCGCGGCCGCCGTCGTGCCCGCGTAACGGCGGTACCAGCCCGCCGGGCCGTGCATCTGCACGTCGTACTCGGCGCCAAGCGCCCACGACGCGTCGAGGGCCGCGCCCGCGCCGATCGTGTACGAGTACGGGTCCGCCGGAAGGAGATTTGAGCGGACCTGCACGTGTGCGCCAAGCGCCCCGGCGTTCAACCAGTGGGCGGAGAGCTTGCCGCCCGCCACCGAGACCGCGACGTCGAGTGCGTACCCGAGGGGGCGCGACGGGCGCGTGCCCTTCTCCTGGACCGGCATCGAGTTGACTGCGGGAGGCGTCGGCACATAGCTCGGGTGCCGGTTGTGGTCCGCGGGCTTGAATGCAGAGGTATCGGGCAGGGCCGGGGCCGCGCCCGCATTCGCCGAGAAGTCGAACGCGCTGGTGAGGTCTCCACATACTGCGCGGCGCCATGGCGAGATGTTGGGGGACTTCACACCGAAGCGTGACTCGAGGAACCGCACGATCGAGGTGTGGTCGAACGTTTCCGAGCAGACCCACCCGCCCATGCTCCAGGGCGAGACGACGAGCATCGGCACGCGCACGCCGAGACCGTAGTGGCCCGGGACGTCGGCGATGCCGGAGAACGTCATCCGGCCGTCGTACCACTCACCCTCGGTCGACACCGTGGATGCGCCCGGGATCTGCGGGGTGTTGGGGTGCGGCGGGACGACGTGGTCGAAGAAGCCGTCGTTCTCGTCGTACATGAAGAACACGGCCGTCTTGCTCCAGACGTCCGGGTTGGACGTGAGGATGTTGAGGATATTCGCCGTGTACCAGGCGCCGAAGTTCGGCGGCCAGTTCGAGTGCTCGGTGTACGCCTCGGGGGCCACGACGTAGGAGACCTGCGGGAGCTTGCCGCCCGCGACGTCCTCGCGGAAGATCCGGAACAAGTCGTCGCCGGCCTTCGCGTTCGTGCCGGTCAGCGCCTTCTCGTAGAGCGGGCTGCCGGGCTTCGAGTTCTGGTACTGCGTGAGGTACAGGAGCGAGTTGTCGCCGTAGTTGCCGATGTGCGCGTCGCCCGTCCAGCCCCAGTAGCCCGCGGCCGTGAGGCCGTCGCCGACGTCCTGGTACACCTTCCAGCTCACGCCGGCCTTTTCAAGCTCCTCGGGGTACGAGCTCCACGAGTAGCCGACTTCGGCGTTCCACAGGTCGGGGCCGCCGGCCTTGTAGTCGTTGCCGTCCCAGCCCGTGAACATGTAGTAGCGGTTGGGATCCGTGGGGCCGAGCAGCGAACAGTGGTACTGGTCACAGATCGTGAATGCGTCCGCGAGGGCGAAATGGAACGGGACGTCGCCGCGCTCGTAGAACGCCATGGTGGCCTCGGATTTGGCGGGAAGCCACTTGTCGTATTTGCCCATGTTGAAGGCCTCGTGGGTGAGCTTCCACGAGTGGTCGAGGTCTTCCATGAACTGCATGCCGAGATTCGGCGCGGTGGGGTGGTAGGGGAGGATGTCCCGTGTTCCGTTGTTCTGCGCGAACGCGTCCTTCCCGCTCGGGAGGATGGCCGGATGCGGGTCACCGAACCCGCGTACGCCCTTGAGCGTGCCGAAGTAGTGATCGAAGGCGCGGTTCTCCTGCATGAAGACGATCACGTGCTCGACGTCTTTGATCGAGCCGGTGGCACGGTTGGCCGGAATGGTCGCGGCGCGCGCGATGCTCTCGCCGAGCATTTCCGCGATTGCGGCACTTGCCGCGCTGGCCCCTGATAGTTGAAGAAAACGTCGACGGTTGAGACCTGACATGAGTGACTCCCAGTGCTTGGCTTTGCTGACAAACCCCCGCCCGACTCTTCCAGCGCCAAGCAAAGGTCAAGTGCCGGAAAAGCAAACTTTGGACAACATGCGGGGCGGCGGCCCCGGCTTTCATCTGCCTTGAGCCTCGCCCCGGGAGTGGCCAAGCTTTTCGGTCTTTCGGGCGGTGAGGTACAGGCGATGGGCGGTAATGACCAGGACCAGCCAGGCGGCGCCGAGGGTCCAGGCCGCCAAGACATCAGTGAGCCAGTGGTGGCCAAGGAAGACCCGGCTGAGTCCGATGGTCAGGGCGAAAAGGGCCGCGGCGGCCACTGTCCAGGCGCGGGCCCTGCGGGAGCGGCAACGCAGGATGACCAGGTAGGCGACGATTCCGGCGATCACGAACGAATTCAGCGAATGTCCGCTGGGAAACGAGGGGGAATACTCGTAGGGAGGAACGGCGTCACTGAGCGGGGGCCGGGCCCGGCCTATAAGCTGCTTGCCGGCTATGGTCATGAGGAGGGAGCCCGCCGCCGCGGTCACAATGAGGATCGCCGGCGTCCAGGAGCGGCGACGGAGGACCAGTACGGCGGTGGCGATCGCTGCCAGGATCGGCATCCCGATTCCTCCGCCCAGAGCGGTGTAGGCAGTGGCGGCGGCGTCCAGCGTGGGGTCGCGCAACGTCATCGCCGCCTCCAACACCGGGTGGTCCAGGGCGGCCACGCCATCTGCTTCTGTCACCGCCTCGTACACCCCGCCGGTGGCGAAGGCCAACAGTGACGCGACTACGGCTCCGGCAGCGAGGATCAGGATCAGCGCACCGTACGGGCCGAGACGGCCACTGAGGCGTTGTGCGCGGGAGGCGAGCCACCTACCGGCGGGGGTCTTCCACCGGGCCAAGTCAGTGTCACCGACGAACCGGTCGTCGATGAGTTCGCCTTTGCCTCCGGTTGACTCGTCGTCCGACGCGCCTTGGGGGTGAACGCCCATTGTCTTCCGCCTCACGTCGTGAATGGATTTGATCAGTAAGGTTACCTTCTAGGCTGTTGAAGACCGGACACCAGACGATTGACCTCGGCCCGCAGGAAGGAGCATTGAGTGGACAGTGATGCTGGCACGTGGTTCCTGAGCCGCGCTGAGCGCGGGAATCTGGCCACAGACGTGCACTCGGGCGGTGCCGGGTCTCCGGCGTGGTCGGAGGGCAACCTCGTGCGGCCCCTGGTTCATGGATCGAGCTACTTTGCCCGACTGCATGAGGAATTGACTGCTTTGCAAGCGGGAGACCGCGTGTGGTTCACCGACTGGCGTGGCGACGCCGACGAGCGGCTACTGGCCGACGGGCCGACAATCGGGGACTTGCTCGCGGGGTTGGCCCGCGCGGGGGTGGAAGTGCGGGGCCTCGTCTGGAGATCCCATGGAGAGCGGATATCAGCCCCGATGAGCCGCCGTCCCAACGAGCTTCTCAGTCGCAAGATCAACGACGCCGGCGGAGAGGTGCTGTTGGATCAGCGTGTCCGCCTGTTCGGCTCCCATCACCAGAAAATGTTCGTCATCCGCCGACGCGACGATCCATCGCGGGACGTCGCGTTCATTGGCGGGCTCGACCTTTCCCACAGCCGACGGGACGACGCCGACCATGCCGGAGACCCGCAAGCGGTGGCCATGGATCCCCGGTACGGGAAACGTCCCCCGTGGCACGATGCCGCGCTCGAACTGCGTGGCCCCGTGGTCGCGGATGTGCTGGCGGTGTTCGCCGAACGGTGGAACGATCCCCATCCACTGGACCGACGCACCCCGTACCGGATGCTGCTGCAACGCCTGGCCCGCATGCCCCGGCACCCCGAACCCCTCCCGGCCGCTGCACCGCCACCACCCGCGGCCGGCCCCCATGCCGTGCAGCTACTGCGCACTTACGGGGTGAAACGTCCCCCGTTCCCTTTCGCTCCAGAAGGGGAACGCAGCGTTGCCCGCGGCTACGCGAAGGCCTTCGCCCGCGCCCGCTCGCTGATCTACATCGAGGACCAGTACCTTTGGTCGACAGAAGTCGCAGCCGGTATCGCGGCGGCCCTCGAACGGAACCCCTACTTGAACGTGATCGCCGTCGTGCCCCGTTACCCCGACTCTGACGGCCCTCTCGTCGGGCCGGCAAGCCGGCTCGGGCAGCTTCGCGCCCTCAGGATGCTGCGGCGGGTCGCACCTGACAGGGTCGGCGTGTTCGACCTGGAGAACAGCTCCGGAACTCCGATCTATGTCCACGCCAAGATCTGCATCATCGACGACACCTGGTTCACGTGCGGCTCGGATAATTTCAACCGCCGGTCCTGGACCACCGATAGCGAGCTCACTTGCGCCGTGCTCGACACAACTGCCGACAACGGGGAACTGCCCGGCATTGACACCGGCCACGACGCTTCCGGGCCGCTGGCCCGCGGGCTCCGGCTCCAACTCTGGGCAGAGCACCTGGGCTTGGACCAGGACGATCCCCAACTCCATGACCCGGCGGCGGGGCTCAAGCTTTGGAACACGAGCGCCGACGCTCTCGACCACTGGCACAAAACCGGGCGCCGCCCGCCCCGGCCCGCCGGAAACGTGCGACACCACACCCCGGAACCCGTGTCGTCCCATCAACGCCTTTGGGCGGATCCTATCAGCCGCTTCGTCGTGGACCCGGACGGCCGTCCCCGCCGGCTGCGCGGCACTGCCCGGTTCTAGGCAAGCCTGGTCGAAGCGGTCCCAGCGCGTTCATCGCGGCGCGGATTCAGGCGGCCATCATGGCGTCGGCGGATGACCGGACGGAGATGTTTACATCAGACTGTTGAGGATCGATCAGGGCCGGAAGGCGGCGGGATTGCGCGCAGCCGCGGAGCGCTTCCATGGCGGCGGGGTCGACGTTGGCCCCGCTGACGTCGATTTCAAGGGCCAGGCCATGCATGAGGGCGTTGGCCCGCCTCGCGACTGCGTATAAGGCGTGGAGACTCCGGGAGGTTAGCCGTCCATGGGCTGTGATGCGGACCTGGGCACCATCGATGTCCATTTTTACGAGAAGCCGGATTTTTTCGGTCATGAGTCCTCTTCCGATCAGGAACCGCGACGCTGCGGCCCGGAACAAACACTAAACGGGGGATGTGACGCAGGCAACAGTTATCTCCGTTAGCGGCTTAACTGATTGCGAACCATCTGTTCCGGCTTGCCCATGGCCCTCAGGGGAATCCTGACATAGGGTTTGACCCACTACCCGCTGGCTGCCCCATTGGGTTCATGTGAACGATGTGGGCGTTCGGGCATGAACTTTGAACGCGGGATCTGGCCAACGCCGATTCCCGACCGATGAAGACGTGAGGGAGAAACATGACAGTTGCCCGTGCTGGACATCGAATGGCCACTTATCGTCCCTGTGTTCCCGCAGCGCCGCCCAGGGTGCCGGCCTGTGGGCAGTGCGGTCCCGGGTTTCCTTTGACCTTCCATGAGTATGTTCCTGCTGTCTATGCGGCTGATGGCAGCGGGTTGCGGCCGCCGTCGGCAAGCTACAGCTGTGCGAGATGCGGTACCAAGGACAACCATCAGGTTCCCTCCGGCTGGGCGCCGCCTGAGTGGCAGTGGTACTCCTGAACCGCGTCGCTTAACGCATGCGACGACGGCGGGAGGCCCCGCCGTCGTCGGCTGCTCAGTCTTCGAGGAAGGCCGGCGTGAACAGTAGGTTCAGGCCCTCTGCCATGGTCGGATGGGTGATGACCGCATCGCGCAGGGCGGCGTAGTCCAGTCCCGCAAGTATTGCCATCTGCACCACGGCTATGACTTCGCTGGCTTCGGTGCCCACCAGGGCGGCGCCCAGGATCCTGTTGGTCTCGCGATCGATGGTGGCCTTCCAGATACCCTCCAAGTGCCCCACGGTCCGGGCCCGGGGAATGGCCGAAACCGGCATTTTCGCGATGCGGACGTTGTATCCTGCGTCCCGGGCATGCCTCTCGCTCAGTCCAACACGGCCAAGTTCGGGGGTCGTGAATACGCTGTAGGGGATCAGCCGGCCGGTGGTGCTGCGTGGCTTGCCAGCGCCGTTCCTTGCCGCCAGGTTCGTCTTCAACACGCGGTAGTCGTCATAGGAGGCATGCGTGAACTGGGGCGTCCCTGCGGCGTCGCCTGCTGCCCACACTCCTTCTGCGGTGGTGTGCAGCTGATCATCGACCCTGATGAATCCATGGTGGTCAAGTTCCACGCCGATACCTTCGAGATTGATGCCGTCGGTCATTGGTTTTCGTCCCACCGCCACCAGGATGTCATCGGCGGAGACTGTGTCACCGGAGGAGAGCGTCAGGGTAACGGTACCGTTTGCGGCGCGGCTGATCCGTTGTGCCCTGGTCCCCAGCCGCACGGTTATACCGGCGTCAGTGAAGTTCTGTTTGATGGCAGCGGCGATGTCCGGGTCCTCACGAGGAAGCAGTTGCCCGCTGCCGTGGACGACGGTGACTTTTACCCCGATGGTGTTGAGCAGGTCCGCGAATTCGCAGCCGACGTATCCGCCGCCAAGGACAATGATGCTCTCCGGCAGGGATTCCAATTTCAACAGGGTGTTACTGGTCTGCACTTTCGATTCCGGCAGGCCCACGATGGTCGGCAGGAGCGGTTCGGTGCCGAGATTAAGTACGACGTCGGTGCCTCGCAGAGTGCGCACGCCGCCGTCGTTCAGGATCACCTCGACCGTCCGGGGAGCGACGAACTTCGCCTCGCCGAGAATGAAGTCCATTCCCGATCCCACGAAGGAGGACAGCTGGCCCGCGACCATGGTCTCCACGACGTCTTCCTTCCGGTCGCGTAGCAGTTTGAGGTCCATGAGCGGGTTTTCGGCCCCCGAAATGCCAAATTCGGCGGCCCGGCGGATGGTTTCCAGTACCCGGCCGCTGTTGACGAGGGTCTTGGTGGGGATGCAGGCAACATTGATGCACGTCCCCCCGATCATCGAACGTTCGATCATTGCAACGTGCCTGCCGGCCCGGGCCAGGTCCATCGCCAGGGTTTTCCCCGCCTTTCCACCGCCGACCACCAGCAGGTCCACGTCCTCGGGGCTCACGGTGTTGCGCCTTCCGTGGACAGATAAGACAGTGCGGCGACCACGTGGGTCTGGACACCTATGGATAGAGCCGGGTCGATCACCGGCGCGAAGAGCGGGGAGTGGTTGGCCGCGATGTCCTGGGCTACTGTCCCGCGTTCGACGGCGGCGCTGTAGGTTTCGGGATCCACACCGCCCAGGAACCAGAAAGTGTACGGCACCCTGAAAGAGTCCGGGATGCGACTGAAGTCCTCCGAGGCGGTCTGTGGCGTGGCCTTGCGCACGGAATCCGCCCCGAAGTGGGCGGAGAATGCGGCCCGGACCTTCTCCGTCACGGCCGCGTCGTTGCTGGTGAGGGGGAATTGGTCGTAGTACTCGAAATCAGGGTCTTGCGGTGATCCGGCGGCGTAGCACTCGCCCTTGACTATCCGCTCAATGGCCGCGAGAACGGACGCACGGACCTGGGCATCGTAAGTGCGGATGTTGAGCAGGAGGGTGGCCTGGTCGGGGATGATGTTCGATGTCGCTCCGGCGTTGAGCGCCCCCACCGTGACAACCGCGAAGTCGCCCGGCTTGGTCTCCCGCGAGACGACGGATTGAAGTCTGAGGACGATCGAGGAGGCCAGCACCACCGGGTCAACGGACATGTGCGGCATCGAGCCGTGCGCGCCCTTCCCGTACACGGTGATCTTGAGCGAGTCTGCGGCTGAGAGGACCGGGCCCGCTGTTGTGGCGATTCTCCCCGCCGGGAACGGCATCACATGCTGGGCGAAGGCAACGTCGGGCGGCGGCACTTTGGCGACGAGTCCGTCGTCGACCATTGCTTGGGCTCCGGCCCCGATCTCTTCGCCGGGCTGGAACAGCACGATGTAGGTCCCGGACCAGGCTCTTCGCCCGTCGCCCATGAGCTTGGCGGCGCCGAGCAGCGCAGCGGCGTGCAGGTCGTGCCCGCACGCGTGCATGACCCCGTCGACGGCCGACGCATAAGGCAGTCCGGTAGCCTCAACGACGGGAAGTGCGTCGGTGTCTGCGCGGGCAAGCACCGTCGGGCCGTCCCCGTTTGCGAGGATACCGACGACGCCGGTGCCCCCGATGCGGGTTACGGCGTAGCCGAACGCCGCGAGTTTCCCCTCGACGAGCTTCGAAGTCCCGTGCTCCTCGAGGCTCAGTTCGGGATGCCTATGCAGATCGATGTACGTATCCCGGATCCAACCGAGCTCTGCTTCAAGGCCTGCCAAGACTGCTTCGTAACCGCTCATGGACCACCGCTCTCAGTAGCAGTTCGGAGGGCCAGGGCGAGCCGGCGCAACCGCGAAACCCAGCATAGACCCGGAAGCCGGACCAGGGGAGTGTAAATTGATTCGATGATTCACGTCGAGCCCGATGATCCGGCACGTGCGGATGTCCACCGACTCCTGAGCGAGCACCTCGCGGACATGTTCGCCACCTCGCCCGCCGAAAGCGTCCACGCACTGGATCATTCGGCGCTGTCCGCACCCTCGATCACCTTTTGGACGGCCCGCGAAGATGGTGCCCTCCTCGGGTGTGGCGCGCTCAAACTCATCGATTCCCCACCTGGCTCAGGGAAGCAGGGCGAAATCAAGTCCATGCGCACCACGGCCAGTGCGCGGGGGCGCGGCGTGGCCACACTCGTGCTCAACCACATCCTGGATGAAGCGCGACGCCGAAACTACGAGCGCATCTTCCTGGAAACAGGAGCCGAGGACTATTTCGCGCCCGCACGGCGCCTGTATGTCCGCAACGGATTCGCCGAGTGCCCGCCCTTTGCCGGCTACACCCTGGATCCACACAGCGTTTTCATGGAACTTCGCCTCTGAGAGAACGGAACCCAGGCAGACGTTTCCGAAGCCGCCAGCAGGGCTGTTCCGCTTCGCGGCTTCGGAAGGTGCGGTACTAGTCGGCAAGGATGTGGTAGAGCGCTCGCCGGGTTTCGTCGATCTTTTCCATGGCGGCCGTGCGTTGTTCGTCGGTTGCGGCGAAGCGGAATTGGTGGATAACCCCCATGAGCTTTGCCACGCTCTGGTGGAACGCGGGTCCTGATCCTTCTGGATCGATGTTCCACGCATTTTCCAGCTCCTCGGCGTGCTCCGCTACGTATGCCTTCCCGGCGTCGGTGAGTGTGAATTCGGTGCGTCGGCCTTCGCCGACGGGTGCAATGAGCTCCTCGTCAACGAGCTGCTGCAGCGTCGGATAGACGGAACCCGGGCTTGGGCGCCACGATCCGGACGTCTTCTCGGCGATTGTCTTGATGAGTCCGTATCCGTTGGATGGCGCTTCGGCCAGCAGGGAGAGGATAGCGAAACGAACGTCGCCCTTGTTGGCCCGGCGCTGGCCGCCGGGACCAAAGCCTGGGCCAAACCCCGGCCCGAAGCCCGGTCCGAAACCGCGGCCTGGCCCGAATCCGCCGTGTCCGTGGGGTCCGCGACGGCTCCGGCCGCGTCCGAAGCGTTCCATATCCGGACCGCAATCTGTGTGTCTGTTGTCGTGAATGCCTTTCATAACGGCATCGTCCCTTCAATGTTGTGGGTTGCCCTGAGGCTCGCAGCTTGTTCTGCGATAGTTAACGATATATCGCTGACTGTCGTTAAACAAGGGCCAATTCATGTCCGGGTGGTAAGAAGAAGAACGTGTGTTCGAACGACGGCAGCCCCGTGCCTTCCCTCTTGCGTCCACTCCTGTCTTGTTTAGGGGACCTGGGGGTGGCGTCCCGCGTTGTGCCCGGTACCGTTTCGGCCACGGAGATCGATGCCATGTTCCGGAGCGACCGCGGTCTCAGGGCGGTCGTGGTTGAACAGGGTGAGTCATTCGGGCTATTGACCCGGGACCATCTGGAGTTCAAGTTGACCGGCAGGCTCGGCTACGGGCGGGCGCTGAATATGAGAAGGACGGCTTCGGAGCTCTTGCCCGCCGAAGGCTCGTCCATGGCTGCCGACTTGGATCTGCAGTCCGCTGCGCAAGCTGTCTTGGAAAGGCCTGAATACGAGCGGTATCAGGATCTTCTGGTTCTGGGCGCCACTGGCCCAAGGATTGTCACGGTATCGGACATCTTTGCGGCCGTTTCAGCGCAATTCCGCCACGCTTCGCTTCACGACCCGCTCACAGGGTTGCCCAACCGGAGGATGCTCGAAGAGCACTGCCCTGACATCAGCGCGAGCGTCGGGATCCTGTTCATCGACCTTGACGACTTCAAATCCGTCAACGACACCTATGGCCACCGCGCCGGTGACGCTGTGCTTACAGAGTTCGCCTGGCGCCTGATCCGCAGCGTCGGAAACCGCGGCACTCTCATTCGCTTGGGTGGTGACGAGTTCGCTGTACTCCTCACCGACGTCGATGAGGACGCCGCTTGTGCGGTCGCAAACGGAATCCTGGACAGCCTGGAAGACGCTTTCGTGCTCGACGGGTGCGAACTGCATGTCAGTGCCACCATCGGCCTGGCCCTGGGAATCGACATCATCGCGGAGGACATGCTCGCCGGTCCCGACGTACTGCTCCGGCACGCCGACGGCGCGATGCTCCGGGCCAAGCAGGAAGGCAAGCGACGAATCGGCCGTATCGGCCCCTGCCAGGAACCGGCACCGTTCGCGCGCCAGGCGCACATCCGGCGTCGGCTCTCTTCTGCCGTTGACGACTCGGCCCTGACTCTCCACTACCAGCCAGTCCTGGATCTTGCGACCGGGGAGGACGCCGGCGTCGAAGCCCTCCTGCGCTGGAACGATAGGGAAATCGGCCCGGTGGCCCCGGACGAGTTCATCCCGGTCGCGGAACATACCGGAGAGATCCGCAGGATCGGGGCTTGGGTCCTGGATCAGGCCTGCGCCCAGTCCCGCTCCTGGATTGACGCCGGCACGCCCCGGACCATCGCCTTGAACGTCTCCCCGGTCCAGTTCGCGGGCGGCACGCTCCCATCCGACATCCGGGCTGCCTTGAACCGCCATGGAATTCCTGCCCGAATGCTGGAAATTGAGATCACGGAAGGAACAGCGATAGTAGACGTCCCCTCTGTTGCATCGCAGTTGCGGGAATTGATCGATATGGGCCTTGGTGTCGCCTTGGACGATTACGGGAGCGCCTATTCGTCCTTGGCCATGCTTCGGGTCCTTCCGCTGACCACGCTGAAAATCGACAAAGCGTTCATCAGGGACATCGATAGTGAGCCGCATACTGCGACGATTGTCCAGGGGCTGATTCAAACCCTCAACGCCATGGGGGTCCGGGTTACCGCCGAAGGAGTGGAACGCCAGGAGCAATTGAATATTCTGCGGGACCTCGGCTGCGACACCGCCCAAGGGTATTTGATCGCTCCGCCGATGGCTCCCTCGGAATTTAGGATGGTCATGAACGAGATTGAGGACAGCAAATGAGTGAACGACTTACGACCATCGAGGTCGAAGAATTCTTGCCGTATTCGCCTGCCAAGGTTTGGCAAGCGCTGACGGATCCGACACTGATCGCCCGCTGGTTGATGGAAAACGACTTCCAGGCGATCGTCGGGCACCAGTTCCAGATGCGCGGGATTCCCGTTCCGGCGGTCGGATTCAGCGGCTTGGTGGCCAGCGAAGTCCTTGACGTGGAAACGGAGAAGCTCCTGCGTATTTCGTGGCGGGACGCGGACTCAGGAAACAGCCTCAACAGCACCGTGACATGGTCAGTCACTGCCGAGGACACCGGCACGCGGCTGTTCCTTGTCCACGACGGGTTCGATCCCAACGAACCGACCCACGTCGCATCGCACCGCATCATGAGCGGCGGATGGCGAAACCACGTCCTCCCGCGGCTCGGCCAGACCCTGGCCGAATCCGAGAGCGCCGAACCCGACAGCTAAGGAATACAATGCAATTCGTCGTCTTCTACAGCTCGGATCCGTTGGCGCTTCCAGGGCTCCAGGCCGTTTACCCCAGGCATGTTGAATATATGCAGGCGTTCGCTGCCGAAGGCGGCCTCATCGGCATCGGGACTTTCAACAACCCTGCCGTGAACGGTTCGATGGGCATCTTCACCAGCAAGGAAAGGGCGGAGCAGTTCATCGCTGGCGATCCTTTCGTTCTGGAAGGACTGGCCGTACCCAGCGAGATCCGGGAATGGAATGCAGTCATGTTCAGTCCGCAGGATGATGCTTGACTTCCCCGGGGGCCGGCTGCTGCATGGCGCCGATGGCTGCTCCGCGGGCCCAGTGAGTGTCGTCAACGTCCGCAACCACCGCGTTAACCAGGAGACATCGAGCCTTCTGGCCCGCTGGTACGACTTCCTGGTGGAGATCGGCCTGAGCCAGGGGCTGTCTGGCGCCGGGTTACCAGGGTTCCGGGCGGCTTCGCCATCCATCTGATCAACTTGCTGGGGCAGTCGGACACCGAATGGGATGCGCCGCGGGCTCTACCGCAATCGACGGGCGACGGACGGCTGCGTGTCCGGCGGACGCGGGGTACAGTGCCACGCATTCGGTACGCCGACCCCGATGGCAGGTCGAGATTGGTTGAGGTTCAAGTGGAACTCGAAGGAGACTATGCGACGGCGATTCTTCCTGCGCCGCACTTCTGGCAGCTCGTCTACGTGACGGAGGAACCCGCTAAGGTTCCACCGACGCCGGCACCTTAGGCTCAATTCCCCAAGCTACCCGGTGCAATGCGGTTGCGAGCCAACCCCGGAGCCGAGCCAGCCGCAGGCTCCTTGCCGGGGGCGCCGGAACAACCGGTGCCCCCGGCAAGGCACTGCGGCTGTCATTGTTCACGATGCCGACAACTGCACAAGCCATCATCAACGAAAAATCCATAGTCATCTTCTTCTCATCTAAAACGTGGAGCCCTGGACTGTAAATCAGTTAGCGGCTGGAAAAAACCCGAATACCCAAGGCGGAACCGCCGTCGTTCAAGGTTCTGTTAAACACGCTAGGGGCTCCGGAAGACGATGTCAGCAGCTGCGCCGCTCCCTGCTTTTCCTAGGATTGACGGTCCTACCCTCACTGCGGCCCGGACCGGGCTGCGCGGCCCGGGGGAGATCGCACAAGTGGGCGGACGCGGCTGGGTGCCGTATCCGCCCACAGTGCTTACTGGATTGGGGTTTAGTGACCGGGCCCGCCGGTTTCCGTCGCGGTGACCTTGAAGCTTGCGTCGAGTTTGACCGTGGCGTGCGTGCCGTCCGACTTGGTGATGTGGGCTTCGTAGGCGGCGCTGCCGTCGTCTTCGGTGGTCATGTTCTCCACCGTTGCGCCGGAGTTGGCGGCCAGTACGGCGGCTTTGACCTTGCTTGCGGTGTCACCGGTGAGGTCGGTTTCGTTTCCGTGGTTGCCGTGGCCGCCCTTCCCTCCGCCCGGGCCGCCGGTTTCGGTTGCGGTGACCTTGAAGCCTGCGTCGAGTTTGACCGTGGCGTGCGTGCCGTCCGACTTGGTGATGTGGGCTTCGTAGGCGGCGCTGCCGTCGTCCTCGGTTGTCATGTTCTCCACTGTGGCGCCGGAGTTGGCGGCCAGTACCGCGGCCTTGACCTTGCTTGCGGTGTCACCGGTCAGGGCCGTTTCGTTTCCGTGCGTACCGCCATTCGTGGCAGGGGCGGATGGGCTGGCAGTCGAGGTGTCACTGGTTGCGGCATTGGCCGGCAGGGCCATGGCAGTGAGGGCTCCGCCGCCTGCGACCGCGCCTATCAGGGCCGCGCCCACTGCGATTTTCCGGACTCTATTCACGATGTTGCTCCTTAGAGGTTCAACTCCGAGGGGTTCGAAGCTGTATCCAATCCTCGAACCCCAGGCTTTGGCCCCTGTACACCTATGCTGTGCCTGAACTGTGATATTTTGCGTGGCTCACAGGATCCGGAAGCTCGGAGGAACGTAGTGGCCGTGAACTTTGTCACATAAGCTACTTAGGGAGTAGGAAGAGGTTGGCGGTGCATCCAGAGTTGCGTGGCTTGCGATTTTTCGGCGCGCGCTGGAAGGCGCGGCCCCTTGCCTCCCAGATCCTGGTGTGGTTGCTCTGCATCCTCTTTGTGACGGTCACTTTGGGTGCGCTTCTCTACACCCAGATCAGCAACCAGACCCTTGAAGACCAATACCGGCTCCGGGCCCTGGGTATTGCCACGACGGTTGCGCAAATGCCGGAAATCGTGACGTCGCTGGGGAACGGAGACCCAACGCACGCGATTCAGGCGATTGCGAGCAAAGTCCAGTCCCAGGCACAGCCGGACTACGTCGTCGTCTCCGACCGGAAAGGTGTCCGGTACTCCCATCCGAATCCGAACCTCATCGGACAGACCCTGGAAGAACCCGTTGCGGTCCTGGACGGGCAGACCCATGTCGGCATCGACAAGGGCAGCCTCGGTGACTCAGTCAACGCCAAGGCGCCGGTGCGCGCGGCGGACGGGACCGTCGTCGGGCAGGTTTCGGTGGGAATCCTGGAGACGACGGAAAGCAGCGAGCTCGCTAAACAGGTGTTGCTGATTGCCGGCTATTCAGCTGTTGTGCTCGTGATCAGCGCCATGGGTTCGGCGCTCCTGGCGCGCAGAATCAAGCGGGTCACCTTCGATCTCGAACCGGTGGAGATTGCGTCCCTCCTGCAGGAGCGCGAAGCCCTGCTGCACGGCATCCGCGAGGCGATGATAGGTTTCGACGACGACGGCCGGGTCACCGTCATCAACTCCGAGGCGCGCTCCCTGCTCCATCTGGAAGAAAACGTGCTGGGAGAGAAGATCGAGGATCTCCTGCCGCCCGGGCGGCTTCGTTCCCTGCTGACCGGCCAGATCAGCGGTACCGACCAGATCGTCATCACCGAGGACGCCTTGCTGGTGGTGAACCGGATGTCCGTTGCTTTGGCCGGAAGGAGCATCGGTTCGGTGGTCACACTGCGCGACCGCACCGAGGTTGAGGGCTTGGTGCGCGACCTTCGCTCCGTCGAAGGCCTGATGGAGGCCTTGCGCGCGCAGGAGCATGAGTACGCGAACCGTCTCCACGTGGTGGACGGACTACTGGAACTCGGAGATGTGGACCAGGCACGGAATTTCGTATCGCGGATTTCGGACACCTCGCGCTCGCTTGGCGAAGGCTTGCGCTCGCGGATCGAGCCGCCGGAGCTCGCGGCCCTGCTGCTCGCGAAAATCACCGTGGCTGCCGAGCAGGATGTCCAAATCTCGGTGACGGACGACTCGCAGCTGCGCCAACCGTTCCTCGAAACCCAAGCGCTGCTGACGATCGTCGGAAACCTCCTGGACAACGCCGTCGAGATCCTGGCCGAGCAACCGGCGCCCCGTGAGGTGACCATCCAGCTGGACGATTCCTCCGGCATCTTCATCTGCGTGACCGACAACGGGCCCGGCGTTCCTGCAGAATTGGTGGGCACGATCACTGCTGACGGGTTCACCACCAAGGAACCGCGGCCGGGAATGCGGCGGGGGATAGGCCTTGCGCTCGTGAGCAGGATCGTTCACCGTGCAGGGGGCACCATGGATGTTTTCCCGGGCCCCGGGGGACGCTTTGAAATCTGGTTGCCGGAACCGCACATGGAATCCGACGCCCCGGTCATGACAGGAAAATCAATCGAATGATCCGGACCTTGGTGGTCGACGACGACTTCCGCGTAGCGCGCATCCATGCCAGCCGCGTGGCCAAAATCGAGGGATACGAATGCGTCGGTGAGGCCCACACCGCGGCGGAGGCCAGGGAAGCCGTGCAGCGGCTCAAACCGGACCTGCTTCTCCTCGATGTCTACCTTCCCGATGAAGACGGAATCAGCCTGTTGAGGTCCCTTCAGGGAGCCGGCGAAAAGCTCGACGCCGTCATGATCACCGCCGCCCGGGACCTCGAGACCGTGCGGGCCGCCATGCGCGGTGGAGCGGTGTACTACCTCGTCAAACCGTTTGGCTTCGAACAGCTGCAAACCCAGCTCGAGGCCTATCGGCGCTGGCGGCAGGAAGCCGAGTCCCGGACCGTGGCCGACCAGGCGACCGTGGACCAGCTCTTCAGCCTGCGCCGGACGGCTCCGCCTGCCAAAGGACCCCGGCGCCTGCCGCCCACCATGCAAAAAGTCCTCGATATGGTGGTTCACTCCACGGAACCCTTGGGCGCATCGGAGATTGCGGGCAGCGTCGGCATCAGCCGCCCCACCGCCCAGCGCTATCTCAGCGAACTCGAGCGCAAGGGACTCGTTGACCTGCATTTGGCCTACGGTTCGACGGGGCGCCCCGTGAACACGTACTTGCCGCGCAAGGGCTGAGGACCGGCCGCTTCGATGGCGGGCCCCTAGCTTGATCGGCGGTTGCGCGCTTGGTGCGCCAGCTGGATGAAGCCGTAGATGAAAGCGGCCTCAGTGAGCACCATCAATCCCAGCCACAGCAACTCGCCCGTGCCGATGAAGTCAATGATCCCGACAAGGACGAGCACGGTTCCAAGGACCAGTGTGTAGACGGCGAAACCGAAGGCCACTCTTGCGCTCCGCACGCCCGTCTGGAAGCCAAAACCCAAGGGTTCCCCGCCCGGATAGCCCTGGACACGATCGTGTCCCGCGGGTTTGAGCCTGTCGAACTCATCCCAAGGATCCAGATCCTGATCGGCCATAGTTCCATTATCCCGCGAATCGGGCCGGCTGTTTGAGGGTTGGCTGCCATGTCAGGCAGCATCGTGCGAGTGTCATATTCGGGAAACGCTCGGGAAAGCCCTGAACAATGGGGGCCATGATGCCCGAAGAACTCACCGCTAGCCCGCGGCTCAAGGACACCGCAGTTGTCGGCGAGCAACCGCAGAATGCCGTTTCCCGAGCCGCCGCCTCGAAAGTACCTGAGGTGACCGTCCTGTTCTGGGTGGTGAAGATCCTTACAACAGGGATGGGCGAAACTACGTCCGATTTTCTTGTACACCGTTTCGAACCCGAGATCGCTTTGGGCCTCGGGTTCGCGGCATTGGTGATCTCTTTGGTCTTGCAGTTCCGGGTCCGCCGGTACATCCCCTGGGTGTACTGGACCGCTGTTGCGATGGTCAGTGTGTTCGGGACCATGGCCGCCGATGCCGTCCACGTCGGACTTGGCGTCCCCTACCTGGCGTCGTCTCTTTTCTTCACCGTGGCGCTCGCCGTCGTCTTCCTGCTCTGGCACCGGAGCGAGAAGACCCTCTCCATCCACAGCATCACTACCCGGCGTCGGGAGTTCTTCTATTGGGCTGCGGTGCTGACAACCTTCGCACTTGGCACGGCTACCGGGGACCTGACCGCCTACACGCTGGGCCTGGGCTACCTTGCCTCAGGCATCATGTTCGCGGTTGTCATCGCTGTCCCCGCACTGGCCCACTGGCGTCGCCTGCTGGCGGCGATCCCGGCCTTCTGGTTCGCCTACATCGTGACCCGGCCATTGGGGGCGTCCTTCTCCGACTGGACCGCCGTTTCCCCCGATCGAGGGGGACTCGACTGGGGCACCGGCCCCGTCAGCCTGGCCCTGGCCGCGGCGATAGCCGTCCTGGTCACGCTCCTGACGATTAACCGGAATCGAGCCCACAAGTAGCGCAATCCATTGCTACTGCTGATGTTCGCATGTCCTGACATATTTGCGTGAATTCTGTTTCCGGTTAACCACGGATTCATGGGCCATGACCCACTCCTTCACCTTGCCCTTGGAAGGTAGTTCCTGCCCTTGGGGGACTTTTCGGTTCAAGATGAAGGAACACCATGACCAACCGCTTCCTAGCAGCGGCCGCCGTCGCCGTTGTTGCAGCCACCGCTGTGACCGGCTGCGCTCAAAGCAGTACCGCTTCGGCCCAGAACAATGGCTCCAGCGCATCCCCGGACAAGACGATCACCGTCTTTATCAGCGGGGACACGAACGTCCAGAACCTGTGGGAAAAGAGTCTCGTTCCCGCCTTCGAGAAGGCCAACCCCGGCTACAACGTGAAGGTCACCCTCGATCTGCACGGCGAGCACGATGCCCAGACCCTGGCGAAACTGACCAGCGCCACGGAGCAGAACAAGGAACCTGATTTCGACCTCGTGGATGGCGGCTTCGTCTCCAAGGCTTCCGCGGCAAATCTGCTGACCTCCGTGAGTTCGCAGACGATTCCGGCACTGAACGATGTCCCGCAGGACGTCATCAAGGCCGGCGGCACGGGTGGGATCCCGTACCGTGGCTCCGCGGTGCTCTTGGCATATGACACCAAGACAGTTGCCACTCCGCCGAAGACGCTTGACGATCTGCTCGCCTGGATCAAGGCAAACCCGGGCAAGTTCACCTACAACTCGCCCAAGTCGGGAGGGTCTGGCGGCGCATTCGTTGCCACCGTATTGGACAAGTTCGTTCCCGCCGACGCCCGCGCCAAGATGGCGGTGGGCTACGAGAAGGACCTCGAGAAGTACTGGGACCAGGGCTTCGCGACGTTGAAGGACCTCAACTCGTCCGTCTTCCAGAACGGCGTCTACCCCAACGGCAACCAGCAAACCCTTGACCTGCTCGCCAAGGGACAGATCTCCATGGCCCCGGTGTGGTCCGACCAGTTCATCACCGGCTTGACCAACGGCCAGATCCCGTCCACCGTAAAGGCCACCCAAATCAGCAACCCGTCGTTCACCGGCGGCGCCGCCTACCTCGGCATTCCCAAGTCCTCACCCCGCCAGGAAGCCGCGCTGAAGCTTGCCAACTTCGTCCTCTCGCCGGACGCGCAAACCATGATCATCAAGGAAATGTCCGGGTTCCCTGCCATCAGCCTGGACAAATTGCCTGCTGATGTGAAGGACAAGTTCAAGGACGCAGACACCAACAACCTGCGCAAGGGCTACTTCGACCAGATGGGCAAGGACCTGAACAACCTCTGGGACCAGAAGGTTCCCGGCCAGTGACAACCACGCTTCAAAAGCCGGCGGAACTGCAACAAACAGTTCCGCCGGCTGGTGTCCCGCGGCCCAAGCGCCTGGGCCAGCGGGCCGTCGGTTTCTTCATGGCCCTCCCGCCGATCCTGCTGATCGCACTCTTCGTCGGCTTCCCGATCGTGCTCGCCTTCGGCTTCAGCATCGGCCTGACCGGCGGCTTGAACCACACCATCGCCACCATTGGCCAGAACGTGCACGAGGCAGACGCCTGGTGGGGAACCCTGGCCGCGTACCAGGAGATGTTCACCAACAAGCGTTTCCTCGGGGACCTCCTCGTCACGGTCATCGTGACGCTGGTGAGCACGGCAACGGTCATCTTCCTGGCCCTGGGCATTGGGCTCTACCTCAAGCTCAAGGGTGGTCGAATGGCCAGGCTCCTCTCCGGACTGGCGATCGTGCCGCTCTTCATCCCGGTGGTCATCGCCTCGTGGGCGACCCTGACGTTCTACTCCGGCACGGGTTTCCTGCGGAGCGTCTTTGCCCTCTTCGGCCTTGACTTCCCCATCTGGGCCTTCACCATGGTCACGGTCATCATCGGCTCGGTCTGGACGTCCCTTCCCTTCGCTGTGCTCATGGTCTCCTCCGGACTGCAGTCCGTGCCGAACGCCATGATCGAAGCAGCGCGCGACGCCGGTGCCGGCTCCTTGCGCACGATCGTCTCAGTAATCGTTCCCATGGCGGCAGTTCCCATCATCATTGCGACGACGTTTACGGCCATTGGAATCGTTGGATCGTTCACGGTCCCGTACTTCACCGGGCCCAATTCGCCGAACATGCTCGGAGTGGACATGTCCAACTACTTCTCCGCCTTCAACCAACCCCAGCAGTCGGCGGTCATGGCCTTCACTGTCTTCCTGATTGCCTCCGGAATCGCCGCGCTCTACGTGTGGGCAAACTTCCGTTCCGCCAAGAAACAGGGGAAGGTCTGATGGCTACCACGGCTCCTTCCCGCTCCCGCAGACCGCTCACGCTGGACTCGATTGTCCGCCGTGTGCTGGTGGGCCTGTTCGTCGTGCTCATGGTCGTTTTCATCCTGGGCCCCTTGCTCTGGCTCGGCGTCCGCGCGTTCGCCGGTAACTGGACCTTCCCCAATCTCCTTCCCGATGACTGGACGCTGCGCTGGTGGCAAGTGGTGGTCAACGACGGCGCGCTCGGCATCGCAGTGCAGAACTCGTTGTTCTTCGCTCCGCTGACGGTTCTGGTATCCGCGATCATTTGTTTGCCGGCAGCCTACGCCTTCGCCCGCTTTGATTTTCCCGGGCGCCGCTTCTTCCTGATCAGCCTGTTCGCGACCAATGCCTTTCCAAAAATGGGCTTATTCGTCACCCTCGCGGCACTCTTCTACGCGTTGAACCTCATGAACACCATTTTGGGAATCCTCGTGGTGCACGTGCTGGGCACAGTGGTCTTCATGACGTGGATTCCGGCGGCAGCGTTCGCTGCGGTCCCGCGGAACCTGGAGGAAGCAGCCCGCGACGCCGGAGCCTCCAAACTGCGCGTGTTCGCTTCAGTGACCCTCCCCATGGCACTCCCTGGCATCATCGTCGCGGCCGTGATGTCCTTCCTGGCGTCGTTCGACGAAGCGCAAGGAACGTACTTGGTGGGGGCGCCGGCCTTCATGACGATGCCTACCCAGATGTACAGCCTGGTACTGAACTACCCCACGCAGGTGGCTGCGGTCTTTTCGATCCTGCTGGCCATCCCCTCCGTTGCCCTCATGCTCGCGGCGCACAAGCACATCCTCGGCGGCCAGCTCGCCGAAGGCTTCCAGATCAAATAGCGCCCCGCGCTCAACGTCAGACAGAGAACCCATGACTATCCATGAACCATTGACTGAACCACCGATCAACACCACGAAGCCGGGGACCTCGGCGTCGGGCGGTGGCCTGACCGTACGCGGCCTCCACAAGGTCCTCGGCGGCCGCACCATCATCGACAACCTCGATCTCTCGGTAAAAGAGGGCGAACTGGTGTCCCTGCTAGGGCCCTCCGGCTGCGGCAAGACGACGACGCTTCGCATGATTGCCGGCTTCCTGGAACCGGATTCCGGTTCCATTGAGGTGGAAGGCCAGGAAGTGTCCCACCTCGGCGCGGAGAACCGCCCCAGCGCCATGGTGTTCCAGAACTACGCACTGTGGCCCCACATGACCGTGGCCAAGAACGTCGGCTTCCCGCTGAAGCTCCGCAAGATGTCCAAGGCCGAGATCAAGGACAGGGTGGAAACCGTCCTGGAGTTGGTCAGCCTCTTGCACCACAAGGATTCCAAGCCCGCGCGCATCTCCGGCGGCGAGCAGCAACGCGTGGCTTTGGCCAGGGCACTCGTCCAGGAGCCGAAGCTCCTGCTCCTCGATGAACCCTTGAGCAACCTGGACGCGAAACTGCGGGTCAAAGTGCGCGAAGACATCCGGAAGATCCAGCAGGAACTGGGCATCACCACGGTCATCGTCACCCATGACCAGGAAGAGGCAATGTCCATGTCCGACCGCATCGCCGTCATGAATGCGGGCAAGATCGAGCAATACAGTACTCCGGAAGCGCTCTATGCCCGCCCGGAAACCGAGTTCGTGGCCACCTTCATCGGCAGCATGAACCGCCTGGAAGGCTCGCTCAACAACGGACTCATCACCGCGGGCCCGGACATTCTCGGGATCCGGCCCGAGGACGTCATCCTGGCAGACGCGCCCTTCGCAGGCGCTGTCCCGGCGACTGTCGAGCGGGTCGTCCCGCGCGGACATTTCCAGGAAGTGTACGTGCGCAGGGCCGACGCCCGGCTCCGCAGCTTTGTCAGCGGCGAGTTCATGCAGCCAGGCCAGCAGACCCATGCGGGGATCCGCAAGGCCATGACCTTCCGGGACGGACGCCTCGTAGCAGAGGCGGGTGCCGCACTTTGAGCAACATCATTGACACCAAAAGGACCCGCGCAACGGCCCATCGGGGAGACTCCAGCAAACACCTGGAGAACACCCTGCCCGCCATCGCCTCAGCCATCGACGCGGGTGCGGACCTCGTGGAAGTGGACGTCCGGGTAACGAAGGACGGGCAGGTAATCGTGCTCCACGATGCCTCGTTGCTCAGGATCTGGAGCCTCGACGCCGACGCTGCAGACCTCGACTATGACCGGATCAGGCAGCTGGGCGCGGGCGAGGAACGAATTCCGCTGCTTTCCGAAGCCCTCGAACTATTCCGCGGCAGCCGGTCAACCTTGCTCATCGACATGGACGAGCACGGCCCCGCAGAGGCGGCTGCCGCCGTCGTACGCGAAAGCGGCGTCGAAGTGGCCTGGTGCGGGAACCTGGACGGAATGCGGACCATCCGCGCCCTCGACCAGGATGCCCGGATCTGGCTGCCATGGAGCAAAAGGATCGCCCCGCCCGAGGAGCTGTTAACCGAACTAAGTCCCGAGTTCGTCAATTCCGAGCACGTTGTTCTCAGCAAGGAGATGGTCGAACAGATCCACGCCACGGGAGCCAAGGTTGCGTGCTGGACCGTGGACGACTTGGAAACCATGCGCTGGGCCTTGGGACTTGGCGTGGATTCGATCACGAGCAACCAACTGGATCTGTTGCAAAGCGCCATCGCCGAAGACCCGCAGGCATGGGCTTCGGCCCAGGCTCCCGCGGGACTGGCCGGAGATGAGGTACTTGAGTCCCGGAAAGTCGCGTTGGAACTGGCCGAATGGGCCGTCGGGTACATGCGCGACGCCGATCGCGGCCAGGTCTCGACCAAGGCGCACCCTGCTGATCTGGTCACGGAAGTCGATGTCGCCGTCGAGCGCCACGTCCGCGAAGTGATTGCCGCCCGCCTTCCCGGCCACACGGTGGTAGGGGAGGAAATGGGCGGCGTGGCCGTGCCGGGCGCACCGTGTTGGTACCTTGATCCCGTCGACGGGACCACCAATTACGTGAACCACATTCCCTGGACGGCGTTCTCGCTGGCCTTGGCGGTGGACCGCAAACCCGCGGTGGCCGTCGTCGCAGATCCTTGGCGTGGCGAGATTTTCGAGGGGTGGGCCGGTCATGGTGCCTGGCTGAACGGAAAGCCGCTTTCGCTTGCCCGTGCGGGAGTCCCGACGGCGGCCCTGGCCGGAACGGTGGTGGCGACCGAACTCGCGGGGCACTTGCCGTGGCCCGGAATGCTTGAACTGCTCGCCGCGCTCGGCGAACGGCACAGCATCATGCGGATCATGGGTTCGGCCACCATGACGGTGGTGGGCGTAGCTGCCGGACGTGGTGCGGGGGCAATCATCGGCAGCTTCAGCCCGATCGACCACTTGGCTGCGACGCTCGTTGTTCAAGAGGCCGGAGGCATCGTCCTCAATTCCGAAGGCGAGATCGACACGTTCCCGGAACAGGGCGGGGTGCTTGCGGCCCGTCCGGAATACTCCGCCGAACTTTACGAACTGTGGAGCAAAGCACATGCCGACGCCGGCAAATGAGCTCCGCGCCGACGCTATTTCCGCCCTTGACCGGGGGAGCCGCTTCGAACTGGTTAAGGAGATCCCCCTCGACTTTCCGACGCACCACCCGCAGGGCATGGCCTTCGCCAAGGGACTGACGTTCTTGTCGTCCGTTGAGATCCTCGAAGGGCCGTGCCCAGCGGCGGATCCGGCGCTGCGAACTCCCGGGCGGGGGAGCGGGCACGTCTTCGTCCTCGGGCCAGATGGAGGGCTGCTTCGCGATATTCCGGTGGGCGAGGGCAGCGTCTACCACCCGGGCGGTATCGATTTCGACGGCGACCACGTGTGGGTTTCCGTCGCTGAGTACCGCGCCGCGAGCAGAAGCATCGTCTATACGATCGATCCGGACACATTCGAGGTCCGAGAGCGGTTCCGCGTGGACGACCACATCGGTTGGATCCTCCGCGACCCAGGACTGGACCTGGTGTTCGGCGGAAGCTGGGGTTCCCGGCAGCTCTTCACCTGGGATACGGAAGGCTGCCTGATGGATCAGTGGGAGAACCCCGGCCACTTCGTCGACTACCAGGATGCCCAGCTCCTGGGGCCGGGCCTCCTGCTGTGCAGCGGGATTTCCCTGCTGCCGCGGACCGATGGCGCTGCCCTTGAACTCGGGGGACTGGCCCTGGTGGAACCGCTACGGCAAAGGATCGCTTGGGATGTGCCCATCAGCGTGTTCAGCGCCGCCGGCCACGTCATCACACGGAACCCAGTCACCGTCACCACCGATGAATCCGGGCTGTTGATTTACGCGGCGCCGGATGACGGCGACGACGACGGCGGCACGCGGATACTGAGCTACAGGGTCATTTAACACAGCCGTGACAGACCGGAAACGGGTCTTGAACGGGGCCTCGATAGCGTGGCCGCATGATCGTATCCATCATGTCCAAGGTGAGCGCCTGGATCGAAGCTGCCTACTTCTACGACGCCGCCGAGCTGGGGGCTTCCGGAGCCACAGAAGCCACCCGGTACGGCTGGCTCCCGGCCCTCAGCGGTGTGGCCATTGCCGACGCCCAGGCACGGAAAATCCGCGCTACGGAGTAGTTAAAACCCCGGGATTCCGGGGTTTTCGAGTGGCCAAATGTCTTGTTGAACACACTATTCGTTGATGGCGTGTACTATGCCCTAAACTGCTTCACTGAGGTGCCTGAAATGGCGCTATGCAGCAACGAAAGTGAACCACAACAATGGCTACCGATTACGACGCCCCACGCAAGACCGAAGAAGAGTCTCCCGCCGAATCGCTCGAGGCCCTTCAGGCGTCGCGCGGCTCCGGTGCCCAGACTGCTGTCATCGACATCGACGAGAACGACACAGCCGAGGGCATTGACCTTCCGGGCGCCGATCTGTCCGGCGAAGAACTGACCGTCATCGTTGTCCCGGAGCAGTCCGATGAATTTACGTGTTCATCGTGCTTCCTGGTCCGTCACCGGTCGCAGATCGCGCTGGAAAAGAACGGCCTCAAGTACTGCCGCGACTGCGAAGGCTAAAACCCGCACGCAAAGCAGCCCCGCCCGACTGGAATCGATCAAGACCAAACCAGCCGGGCGGGGCTTTTGTATGTCACGCCCAGCAGACTTTTGGCACATCATGCCCGCGGGAGTCCCGGAATCCAGGGGTTTGGCAGGCTGCAGACCCCTAAAAAGCTGCCGTGCGTGACGCAGGCCACCGGCCCCTTCACCCGCACCGCGCAACCCGCAGAAGCCGCCGCTCCGGCGTCGTTATCCGTGATAACGAACGGAGGCGCGAAACGGCCCTGAAACCCTGTAAAATCGCGGAAACCAGGGGGGCAGGATGACGTCTTCGTGACCCTCTGGGAGGTTCACTAACAGTTGGGCGCCGAAGCGGATACGAAGGTCCTGAAAGGGCCACGACGCTCCTACGCTTGAGTTATCGCATCGCTCAGGTATTCAAGGGGAGTGGGCCCAGATGAGAAAGTTTCATGCGTGGTTGGCGGCTTTGGTGGTGGCTGCCGGGCTCGGCCTCGTGGCTCCAGGGGAGGCGTCCGCAGAGCCGTATTGCGGGATCGTGTGGGGATCGTTGGCGAAGTCCAACCCGGCGCTGACCCAGGCGCAAGTGGTGAATGTCAGGACGGGCCAGCAAAGCTGCTATGACCGCCTGGTGGTCGACCTGAACGGTGCTGTTGCCGGCTATTCAATCCGCTACGTTCCACAGGTGCTGCACGACGGCTCGGGACTTCCAGTCGACCTGAGGGGCAACGCATTCCTCCAAGTCACCGTGAACGCCCCCGCCTACAACTCCGGCGGCAATGCCACGTACAACCCGGCCGACAAGAACGAGCTGACCAACGTCTCGGACTACAAGACCTTCCGGCAGGTGGCTTACGCGGGCAGCTTCGAGGGATACACGAGCCTTGGCCTCGGTGTTCGCGCCCGGCTTCCCTTCAGGGTCTTCACGTTGGCTGGTCCGGGAACGGGATCGCGGCTGGTGATCGACGTCGCCCACATGTGGTGAAGCAACCAACACAGAAGCCCTGCCCCGGATGATTCCGGAACAGGGCTTCTGCCATGTTGAGTTTTACTCCGGTACCACGAGTGCCGGAGTGTCCTTGCGGAGGGTCTCGCCGCGGAAGAAGCCGGGGCGGACGCGGGCCATGATCACCATGACCACTGCTCCGAGGGCCAGAATGCCCACGCCGATGATGAACACGAGGCCGACGCCGAAGATCTCGGAACCGCTGCCGAAGTCCGGAGACCAGCTGTCCACTGCCGTCTGGATGAAGACGAGGGTCAGCACGACGCCGCCGATCACCGGGAAGAGCAGGCGCATGAAGAAGTTTCGAACGCTGCTGAATACGCTGTGCCGGAAGTACCAGGCGCAGGCAAAAGCGGTCATTCCGTAGTAGAAGCAGATCATCAAGCCCAGGGCCAGGATGGTGTCGTTGAGGACGTTCTCGCTGACCACCTTCATGATGGCGTAGAACCCGCCGGAGATAGCGCCGGCCATGATGGTTGCATAGCCGGGGGAGCCGAAGCGCTTGCTCACGGTGGAGAACTTCTGCGGAAGGGCGCCGTAGTGACCCATGGCGAGCAGGCTTCGGGCGGGGGAGGCCATGGTGGACTGCAGGGACGACGCTGTGCCTGCGAGTACGGCCAAAGACATCAGGATGGCCAAGGGACCCATCACGGGGGAAGCCAACGCGGCGAAGATATTGGACTGGTTGTCCGGGTTGTTGAGGCCGATGCCGTCGCCACCAACGCCTGCGACCATCATCGTTGCAACGATCACTGCGACGTAGAGTCCCAGGACGGCGATCGCCGTCGTGGTTCCGGCCTTGCCGGCGGTGCCCTTGCCGCCCTTGGTCTCTTCGTTGACCGTCAAGCAGACGTCCCAGCCCCAGTAGACGAAGACCGCCAAAGACATGCCGGCAGCGAACTGTTCGAAGCTGCTGATTTTCGTCGGGTCGAACCAGTCCCAGCTGAAGGCGATGGCCGTGGGGGTGTCGCCGGAGGAAGCGTGGGTGAGGGCCATGACGATAAACACCCCCAAGACCACTACCTGGAATCCCACCATGGCGTACTGCACGAGCTTGGTGGCGTGGAGGCCCCGGTAGCTGACCCAGACAGCCAGCGCCACGAAGACCAGGCATGTGGCGATGTTCAAGGCCTTGTTGGTGGTGAGGTCGGCAAGATCGGGATTGCCGAAAACCTGGGCGAGGAAAAGGTAGAAGAAGTCCACCGCGACGCCTGCCAGGTTGGAAAGGACGATGATGTTCGCGGCCAGCAGCCCCCAGCCGCCCATCCATCCGATGAACGGGCCGAAGGCCTTCGTGGCCCAGGTGAAGGTGGTGCCGCTGTCGGGAGAGTCTGCGTTGAGCTCCCGGTAGGCGAATGCCACGAGGATCATCGGGATGAAGGCGACGATGAAGATCGCAGGCAGTTGCAGTCCCACCGCGTTGACCGCCGGGCCCAGTGAGCTAGTCAGGCTGTACGCGGGTGCCACGGAGGAAATACCAAGGACGACGACGGCGAGGAGCCCCAGCTGCCCCGTCTTGAGTCCTTTGCCGCTGATGCCGTGTTCGGTGCCGGCGGGATCGTGGGCCTCCACGGTTTTCCTTGCGCTTGGGCGGGTTATTTGAGTCATGTGCTTGGCTCTTTCTAGATGGGCCGAAGGTTGTTGCTGGGTGATGCAGTGAAAGCCGTCTGTGGGGTCATCGAAGCTGATGGCGGGCGGGGGAGGTTGGGACGCCCGGGTAGGTGGTGTAGATCATGATGGCTGTTCTCCGGTGAGACGGGAGTCACTAAATGAATGACGTTCATTTAGTATGGACGCGGAGAAGCCTTGACGCAAGTGGTTTGGCCAAACAATTTTGGTTCGGGGTGGATCATCTGAGCGAGCGTTTGCCGGAAACGGCCCATAAGTGAGCGAGCGTTCGCCGAAATGGGCCTAAAGGTGAGCGGGCGTCGTGGAAGTCCAACCCGGTCGAAAGAGCCGGGATCCCGGGCCTTGAGAAGGGACGCTCGCTCACATATGCGGCCAAATGTGACGACGCTCGCTCAGATCATCTGAGCGAGCGTCCGCCGGAAACGGTCCAAAAGTGAGCGAGCGTTTGCCGGAAACGGCCCAAAGGTGAGCGGGCGTCGGGGTCTTAACAGTCGGGGTCTTAACAAAAGGGGAGCGGCTGCTGCCTAGGCGCTCAGCTCGGCCCGGAGGGGGTATTCCTTGCTGTCGAGGAGAAGCTGCGTGCAACGTCCGGTTTCCGGGTTCAGCACGATGGGGGCCGCGAGATTGACCGTGGTCCTCTCCGGGGTCGGGTTGACCACTACCAGGGTGGTTGCGAACTCGGCCCGGTCCAGGCCCAGATCCTCCAGTGTTGCGCGGGGGATGGCCGGGGCGTAGCCCGGAACGTAAACTGCGGCCTCGGCCAGGAACATCCGGATGCGCGGGCTGACCGACTCCATCGCGTAGAGCCCGGGGGCTCCGTCGATTCCCCGCAAAGCGAAGCCGTCGGAGGCTTCAAGCCCCGGCATGGGCGCGGTGAAGCTGAGCTCCCGCGAATCCTGTGCCGTGCTCATTTGAGGAAATCCATAAGCGTGGGCTGGAGCGACTTGGCGGTGACCGCGAGGGCAACCTGGTAGTTGGTTTCCTGCAGCTTCAAGTCCATGACGACCTTTCCGATGTCTGCGTCTTCAATTCCGGAACGCTGTGCGGCGAGTGATGCCTTCAGTCCATCGACCGAGTCCTGGGCGCGCATGAGCTTGGTCTGCCTGGCACCGACGTCCGCGCGTCCGTTGACGACCGACTTGATCTTGTCACCGATCGCGGCCAAACGGCCGCTGACATCCGCACCGGAGCGGATATCGGCGACGACGTTGCTCACCAAAGCGAAAACGGAGCCGGCGCCGTCACCGAAGATCGCACCGCCGTCCGCGTCCACCCGCACTGTCTGCGTTGCGTCAATCCGCCGCTCTACGGTGCCGCCCTGTGCTCCGTTGTACACGGGCGGCGTGGCGCTGCTGAACGCGCCGGCGGAATCGGAACTTCCAGCGAAGACGTTGCGGCCCAGGTACTGGGTGTTCGCCTGGGCGAGAAGGTCTTTGTTGAGGCCTTCGATTTCGACGGCGATCGCCTCCTTGGCGGTGCTGTTCAGGGAACCGTTGGCGGCCTGGACTGTGAGGTCTCGGACCCGGTTGAGGATGTTGGTGGCTTGGCCGAGGGCCGCGTCCGCGGTTGTCAGCCAGCCATTGCCGTCGTTGATGTTGTTCGAATACTGTCCGGCGGCGCTGAGCTGGCTCTTGGTGGCGAGCAGGTTCGCCGTGGCCGCGGGATCGTCCGAGGGCCTGGTGATGTTCTTGAGGTTGCTGGCCTTGTCCTGCAGTGCGGCGAGCTTCGCCTGCCCGGCCTGCAGGTTCAGTTGCGCGGCCGCGGCCATCGTTTGGTTCGTGACACGGTTCAGCATGGCTTACCTTCCCACCAATCCGGTGTGGTTGATCAGGACGTCGAGGGCTTCATCCACGGCCGTCATGGCCCGGGCAGCCGCTTGGTAAGCGTGCTGGTTGCTCAGGAGGCTGATGTTCTCCTCGTCGAGGCTGACGGACGCGCCGGAGGAACGCTGCCCGACGGCGGCAGCGCTCGCCGCGTCGGCGAGCTGCTGGTGCTGCTGTGCCGACTGGGACGCGGTGCCGATTCCTGTGACGATCCCGGACCACAAGGCGTCAGGGGATCCTTGCCCGGTGCCGATTTGGGCAACAGCGTCCGCGATTTTGCCGTCGAGGGCACCCGAGCCGGGATTGCCGGTCGCGATTCCCGCAGCGCTCGTCGGGACAACGCTGAGGGACAGGGCTGCCGGGGCACCGGGCGTGGTTGCGAAGAATTCGAGGTTTGAGGCGCCTGTGGCGGACTGCCCGGTGCGATGCACGGCATTGACGTCGTTCATGAGTTTGGCGGCGAAGGCGTTGTAGGAAGCGGCGGCCTCGGAGATGGCGCCTCCCGCGCCGCCAGCCGCGGCCGGAGCAAGGAGGGATACGGCGCCGGCGAGCTTTCCGCCGTCGAGGGGGACAGCCACGCCAGGGCGATCGGCCCATTCCAACTGCACCGCGTAGCCCGGTCCGCCCATACTCGCCTGGCCGCTCAAGGTGAGGTCGCGGTGCGAGGTACCGGAGACGATGGCGTTGCCGCCGACGAAGACATCCACCGTGCCGTCGGGGTTGTCCCGGACGATTCCACCAGCCAGGGAAGCGATGCTTTCACTCACCTTGTTGCGGGCGTCGATGATCTCATTGGCGGAGCCGCCGGAGGCCGTGACGGAACGGATGGTTGCGTTGAAACTGGCCACCCGGGCCGCGGCATCATTCAGCGTGGCGACGGTAGTTTGGGCCTCTCCGCGAATCCGCGTCCACTGTGAATCCAGCGCCTTATAGCCAGCGGACACGGTATTGGCGAGGCTGGTACCGGCTTGCAGCAGCACGCCGGCAGGGGCTGCTTCCCCCGGATTGTTGGAGACGCCCTGCCATGAGGACCAGAAAGTCTGGAGCGCCGTCGATATTCCGGCGGGCCCGGGTTCGTTCAGGGAGCCTTCAAGTTGCTGGAGTTCGGTGGAGCGGTACCCGGCGTAACCGGCCTGGGCCGCGCCGGAGCGCACCCCGGCATCGAGGAAACTGTTGCCCAGGCGGGCGATCCCGTCCACCGACACTCCTTGGCCGGCCTGGGCGCCCGCTGCGAAGGGGCCCGTGCGCGCGGGTGCGCCGACGGCCGATTGTTCGATCCGTTGCCTGGTGTACCCGTCAGTGCCGGCGTTGGCGATGTTCTGTCCGGCAACGTTGATGCCTTGCTGCGCCGCGGTGAGGCCCAGGTAGGCCGTATTGAGTCCGCCGAATGTGCTCACTGCTGTGTCCTTTGGTAATCCGGGCCTTGGTGGTCCGGACTTTGGTTGCCGTCTGCGTTTGATGAGTTTCGGTCAGAATTGCTGGTCGAAAAGGCGGGACGGGGTTGAGTCTGCGGTCCTGCCCTGGGAACCTGTTCGCCCGTGGGAGTCGTAGGTCCCGGCCGCCGGCTTCAGATCCGCCATCGTTTCCTGGGTGGAACGTACGGCAGCGCGAAGGAACTGCTCGTTTGAATCACGCAGTTCCTTGATGATGGCGGTCTGCTGCTGCATCGCGTTCAGGTGCGAGGACAGGACATCAGCCCAGGCTTCTTCAGGGGCGGACGAGGCCAGCTCGCCCAGTGAAGACTCGGCAGGCAAGCCCCATTGCTCGGCCACCGCCGCCACTTCCACCGCCCTTGCAAGCCCGGCCTTCGACAGGTGTCCCAGGACCTGTTCCACTTCCCGGGTGCCATGCGGCAACCAACGGGATTTGCCCGCCGTCAGGAGCAGTTGCTCTTCCTCGAGCTTGAATGTCAACAGATCCAGTAGCTCACGTTCTCGCCACAGCAGGGCCGAGAGTTCATGGATGGCCATGTCGGGTCAACTCCAGTTCCGGGTTGGTTTCTCGGGTGCGTTGCCGTGGGAAAGCACTTCCCTTGTGCCTTCGCCGCGTTGAAAACAACTATCGGCTGCCGCGGCTCACGCGTTAGGCGTCGTTTATGCATGATCTATGCGCTTTGTCCAGTCAAATGACGCGCGGTGGATCTTGTGGCCCGTGGCAATTTTTCCTGCGGGTTTTTGCTAACCAAAGGGGGCCGTCGTTCCGATAACCAGAAGTGACAGGCCACGGACGGCCTGGGAGTAACAGCAGACCCAATCACGGAGGAATACATCATGGGCATGGCAATCAACACAAACCTGACGGCGAACAACGCCTACGGCAACCTCAACCGCACGCAGAACGACGTGTCCAAGTCGATGGAGAAGCTCTCCAGCGGCTTGCGCATCAACCGTGCAGCTGACGACGCAGCAGGCTTGGCAATTTCGGAGGGCCTGAAGTCCCAGGTCAGCGGTTCGGCAGTCGCCGCCCGTAACGCCCAGGACGGCATCTCGGTCATCCAGACCACTGAAGGTGCACTGACTGAAGTCCACTCGATCCTCCAGCGCATGCGTGACCTCGCTGTCCAGGGCTCGAACGACACCAACAACACCGCTTCGCGTACAGCGATCAAGGGCGAAGGCGACGCACTCGGCAAGGAACTGGACCGCCTCACGCAGTCCACCCAGTTCAATGGCATCGATCTGCTCAAGGGTGCTGGCGGTAACTCCGGCGCAGCCCTGAAAATCCAGGTCGGCACCGGCGGCACTGCCAATGACACGATCTCGATCAAGCTCGGGGACGTGGCAACTGCAGTCGGAACGGGTGCCACTGGCCTGTCCGACCCGGCTTCCGCTGGCGGCTTCCTCGTGGACACGAGCGCCAACGCGCAGCTCACGATCGGCAAGATCGACACGGCCATCGCGGCGGTCTCCGCTCAGCGCGCCGATCTGGGTGCAACCCAGAACCGCCTGGAGCACGCCACGAAGACCCTCCAGGTCTCCGGCGAGAACCTGCAGGCAGCCCAGTCCCGCATCACGGACACCGACATGGCTCAGGAAATGGTCAAGTACACCAAGGCCAACATCATGTCCCAGGCCGGCACCGCAATGCTGGCGCAGGCCAACCAGTCGGGCCAGGGCGTTCTCTCGCTCCTGCGCTAGGACCTTCCGGTAGCTGACCGGTAACCAGCGAACGGCGGCCAGGACGGGAACACACCCCTGGCCGTCATTCGCGTCCGGACTCCACCGACCAAACCAATGCATCCGGAAGGACCAGACGTGGGAAGCTCGATCGACGGCCTCGCCAGCGGCTTGAACACCACCTCCATCATTGATTCGCTCATGGCGGTGGAAGCGCAGCCGCAGACACAACTGAAGACGAAGCTTGCATCGGACCAGACGATGATTTCGACCCTTCAGTCGCTCAACTCGAAATTGTCATCGCTGAAGGATCTCGCGAGCGGCGACTCGGCCGTGAACGCCTTGAACTTGTTTAGCGCCACCACGAGCGCGACGTCACTCAGTGCGACGGCGAGCACGTCCGCGACCGCGGGCTCAATCGATGTCACCGTCACCCAGCTGGCCCAGAGCCAAGTGGACGTCACCGCCGCCATGAGCAACTGGCCCACCGACGGGACGGGTGCACCCGCACACCTGACGCTCGTCGACTCCACGGGAAAACAGACCGAGGTCACTCCGGCATCCACCTCCCTTGACGACGTCGTGACGGCGATCAACGCGGCGTCCGACCCGGCCCGGGCCGTGAAGGTCCCGGCAGGCAACGGAACCTATCGCCTTCAACTGACCGCGTCCACTTCAGGCGCCGCTGGAGGATTCAGCGTTTACCAGGGCACAGCGGCGCAGGTGAGCGCGGGGACCGCGACCGACCTGATGGCCGACCCCGCCGCCGCCGTCGTCAAGACAGCACAGGACGCCAAGGCCACTCTGTATGCGGGCACCCCGGCGGCGCAGACAATCACGTCCGGAACCAACACCTTCACCGATTTGCTTCCCGGCGTGTCAGTCACGGCCTCCGCCGTCACTGCCGGACCGGTGACGGTGAACGTTGCCAGCGACTCCGCAGGGATCACTAAAAAGGCCGGGGACTTGGTGAACGCGGTCAATGACGTCCTCGGCTTCGTGTCCATATACAGTGCGGTGAGCCAGACGACCACCGCCAGCGGCGCCACCGCAGCCAAAGGCGGCATCTTCAGTGGCAACAGCAGTGTCCTCGCGGTCAACGACCAAGTCTTCTCCGCGATGTCGATGCCGGTAAACGGGAAGTCTCCCGCCGAATACGGAATCAACGTCACGAAGGATGGAAACTTCACCTTTGACGCGGCCAAGCTCCAATCGGCCTTGGCCTCGGATCCGTCCGGGACACAGGCAGCGCTCCAGACCATTGCCTCCCGCGTGTCCGACGCGGCAACCAGCGCTACGGATCCGTTCAGCGGTTCGGTAACCGCCCTGATCAAGGGGCAACAATCCGAAGTTGCCGACCTGGGCAGCCAGATCTCCGACTGGGACCAGCGCTTGGCCGCCAGACGGCAGACCTTGCAAAGCACGTTCAATGCCATGGAAACCGCCCTTGGCCAACTCAACGCCCAGCAAACATGGCTCACCGGCCAGATTGCCGGCCTCCCGAGCTCGACGAAGTAAGGAGCGTAAAGCATGACCTCCACGGCCCTGCGCGCCAGCCAGCTATCCCGGTACAACGACGACGCCGTCCTGTCCGCCCCGCCTGCCAGGCTCCTCACGATGCTCTATGACCGGCTTCTCCTGGACCTGAACCGCGCCCAATTCGCCCAGGAGAATGCCAACTGGGGTGTCGCCAGCGAGAACCTGCTGCATGCGCAGTCGATCGTCACTGAGCTGTCCTCTACCCTGAAGACCGATGTCTGGGACGGGGCATCGGGGCTGCTGAGCATCTACCAGTACGCCATGGAAGCCATGATCGGCGCGAACATCTACCGTGACGTCAACCGGACCAAGGAATGCATCGCCCTCCTGGAACCCCTCCGGCAAGGCTGGCACGACGCCGCTTCGCAGCTGCCGGTCCAAGCCACGGCATCCGCGGCTGCGCGGCCGAATGGCACGCTCGGTGTCGGCTGATTCGGTTCAGGAATGGTCCAGGATCCTGGACCGGCTCGAAACAGATCTCGCCCAGGCCGTCTCCGGCGGCGAGCCCGGGTCATGGAGTCCTCCCGCGGTGGCCGGACCACTTCCTGAAGAACTGGTGGAAAAGGCCCGCCGCATCCTTGACGCGCAGCTGGAGTCCATGGCCATGCTCGGCAAGGTACGCAACGACGCGCTCGCACACTTGGACGCCCTCAGTGCCGTCCCGGTCAGCCAAAATTCAGTGCGCCCGCTGTTCCTCGACGTCCAAGGCTGAAGAGAAGTACTGAAAACATTCCACTAATCGGCTAACGAATCACCGACACGTGCCGATGGTGGAAGTTGAGCAGGGATTGCTCGATGCACGGCCACGGATCGGCCTCTTCATACTATTCGCGAAGGCAGGCCGTCGTGTTCGAGTCAGTGACTTCTGTTGCCCTTGGTAGCGCCTTGGACGGGCTCTCATTGCGCCAGCGCACCATCGCCAACAACATCGCCAATATCAACACGCCGAACTACCACGCCCAAAGGGTCCAGTTCGAAGACGCACTTGCGGCCTCGGTGAGCGCCGGAGACGGGCAGGCCGCGGCTACCGTCACTACCTCCCAGGAACCTACCCAGCTCAACGGCAACAACGTGAACCTGGACACCGAAACCCTCTCGAATGTGGACACCGTCTTGCGCTACCAGTTCGCCTCCCGCGCCATCGGCGAGCAATTCACGGCACTCCGCACGGCCATGAGGACCAGCTGATGACTTTCGACGCGATCGGGATTGCCGGCTCCGCACTGACCGTCCACCGCAAATGGCTCGACGCTGTTTCCGACAACCTGGCCAACATTAATACCGTCACGCGCACCAGCGGCAAGGCGTTCCAAGCCCGCTACATCGAAGCCGCCGAGGGCGGCAACGGAAACGGCGTGTACGTCAAGAGCACCCCCCAAGGCAGCGCAACCGGCAGGCTCGTGTACCAACCTGACCATCCGCTTGCCGACGCCCAAGGCTATGTCCGTTACCCGGACATCGACCTCGCCGAACAGATGGGTGCCCTGATTGTGGCGCAACGCGGCTACCAGGCCAACGCTCAAGTGGTGGACCGGGCCCGTGAGACTTACCAGGCAGCGCTTGAGATAGGAAAATCCTGATGGCTTTGGACCCGATCGGCGCAATTCAAGGCCGCGGGGGGCTTTCCGTGCAGGGCGTCACCGGCACCGGCTACCTGGGCAGCACTGAGAACGTAGGCGGAACCGCCGGGGCAGCGGGAAGCAACGGCTTTGCGACGGCGCTGACAGGTGCCGTGGACAACCTCCAGTCCTTGCAATCGACGTCGAACCAACTGGCAGTATCGGCCGTGACGGGCAACCTTGACGACATCCACAAGGCGACGATCGCTGCCACCCGCGCCCAGATCACCATGGAGTTTGTCTCCACGGTACGGAACAAGGGCGTTGACGCGTTCAACGAGATTATGAGGATGCAGGCCTGATGCCGCCTCAGATTGCCGCCTTCTTCCGCAAGATGGGCGATGGATTCAAGGGGTTCACCGCCGGGCAGCGCACGATCGCCATCATCGGCATCGCCGTCCTGGTGCTCGGCGGGGTGGCCCTGTCAGCATGGTTGGGCAAGCCGTCCTACTCGCCGCTGTTCTCCGGATTGAAGGACACGGACGCCAACGGGATCGTGGAGCAGCTGCGCAAGGACAACGTCCCGTACGAGCTCAGCAACGGCGGCTCCACCATCCTGGTTCCCGATGACAAGGTCAACGATGAACGGCTGAAAGCGGCCGCCGCGGGCCTTCCGGCGGCCGCGGCCACCGGCTATTCCCTGCTCGACAAGCTGGGGGTGACCTCTTCCGAGTTCCAGCAGTCGGTGACGTACAAGCGAGCGCTCGAGGGCGAACTCGCCACCACCATCCAGGCCATGGACGGCGTGAAGACAGCCGCCGTGCAGTTGGCCATACCGGCCAAGACAGTCTTCGTGGACAAGGCCCCGGACGCCACGGCATCCGTGTTCGTGGAAACGCGGCCCGGCACCACCCTGTCCGCCGACAAGGTCCAGGCGATCGTGCACTTGACGTCCGCCGCGATCGAAAACCTGAAGCCAACGAACGTGACCGTGGTGGATTCCCAAGGCAACGTCCTCTCCACGGTGGGAGGGGGAGCCACCGGTTCCTCGTCCAAGCAAGCCGCCGACTACCAACAGCGCACGTCCGATTCGGTGAAGGCCGTGCTGGACAGGGTAGTGGGACCGGGCAACGCCACGGTCGCCGTCGCCGCCGACGTGACCGCCGAGTCCGCGCAACAGCGCAGCGAGACGTTCTCCACAGCCAAAGATGCCGCTCCGCTCAGCGAGACCACCAAGACCGAGAAGTACACGGGCACGGGCGGCGCCGCCTCCGGCGTCCTTGGTCCGGACAACATTGCCGTGCCGGGCGGAACCAACGGCAATGGAACCTTCGACTCCAGCGACACCACCAAGAACAACGCCGTCAACAAGGTCACGGAAGACCGCACGATTCCGCAAGGCGCCGTGAAACGCCAGACCATCTCCGTCGCCATCAACCAGTCGGCGGCGGCCGGGCTCAACGTCAACTCGGTCAAGGCACTCGTCACTTCCGCGGCCGGCGTAGATCCCACCCGCGGCGACGTAGTGACTGTCGAAGTACTGCCCTTCAGTACCTCGGCAGCAGACGCGGCAGCCCAGGCATTGGGTGCGGCCAAAGCACAAGCCGACGCCAAGCAACAGTCGGACTTGATGAATACGCTCATCCTGGCCGGCAGCATCCTGCTGGCAGTGGTAGCACTGATTGTGCTTGTGCTGATCCTCCTGCGGCGCCGGCAGCGCCGCGAACCGGTTGACCTTGGCGAACGGCTTGACTACGAGATGCTGCCCCAAGCAGTCTCCACCCCGGCGCTCGAAGGACCGCCCGCCACGACGGCGATCGAACTGCCGCCAGCGCATCCCGTTCCGGCGGTGCCGATCTCCGGCTTGCCGATAGCAGGCGCCGAGGCCCTCGACGGCGAGCGGCGGCGGGCCCAGATTGAGGCAATGGTTGCCGAGAACCCGGCCCGGACCGCCGATTACCTGCGTGGGCTCATGGATGAAAGGCAATCGGTATGAGGGCCGGGGAGTTGGACGTAAGCGGCTTGACCGGTGCCCAGAAGGTGGCCGTGGTGCTGATGCAGATGAGCCCTGGGAGCGCGGCTTCCGTGATGACCCAGTTCTCCGAGTCCGAGGCCGAGGACATCGCGGCCGAGATCGTGCGCTTGCGCCGCGTTTCGGCATCCGTGGCAGACCACGTCATGACCGAATTCCACGACCTTGCCGTCAGCGGACGCCGCACGGCCCGCGGCGGCCAGGAATTCGCCGTCGGGCTCCTGGAAGCATCCTTCGGTGCGGACAAAGCCGCCGGTTTCATGGACCGTCTCGCGTCCACCATGGCCGGGAAATCCTTCGAATTCCTGGAAATGATGGATTCCGGCCAGCTCCTGGCCCTCATCGACAGCGAGATGCCGCAGACCATTGCCTTGATCCTGGCGCACTTGCGGCCGGGCAAGGCTTCCGCGGTCATGGCGGGCCTGGGCGACGTGCAGCGCAGTGAGGTGGCCCGTTGCATCGCCACAATGGGAATGGCTTCACCGGAAGCCGTGGGCATCGTGGCCGAGACCCTCAAGGTTCGCGCCGGGGCCGTCATGTCGCAAAGGAAATCGAGCGAAATTGTCGGCGGGATCCAGCCCCTCGTTGACATCATCAACCGCTCCGACGTCAACACCGAACGCTCCGTGCTGGAGGGCTTGGAGTCCCTCGATCCGGAGCTGGCCACGGAAGTGCGCGCCCGGATGCTGACCTTCGTGGACATCGTGAAATTGGAACGGCGCGACATCCAGCAGATCCTGCGCGGCGTCAATGCCGAAGTGCTCGCTGTCGCGATGAAGGGTGCCCCTGCCGCAGTGCTTGAGGCCGTACGCACCAACGTGTCCGGCCGCAACCTCGAAATCCTGGAAGCCGAAATGGCTTCTGCCGGGCCGGTGCGCGCCTCCCAGGTCGAAGAAGCCCGGGCAGAGATCGTCCGTTCCATCCGTGAGTTGGAAGCCGAAGGCGCCATCGTGGTCCGGCGCGGCGAAGAAGACGATTATGTCTACTGAGGCTGAGCTCCAGAGGGTGGTCTTCCCGGACATCCAGCCGGCCGCGAGGACACGCATGGAAGACCGGGGATACACCCAGGGGCACGCGGCAGGCTACGCGGCCGGCACCCGGGCCGCGGCCGCGGAACAGCTGCGCCTCCGCGAACAGTTTCACGCCGAACACCGCGCAATGCTCGACGCCGGGCACCTGGCTGTGGCGCAAGCCCTCCGCGTGCTCGAAGCGGCTGCTGCCGCGTTCCAGCAGCGCCACGGCGCTGTGCTGGAGGAAGCACAGGACGTGTTGGCAGCCAGCGCGATGGAGCTTGCCGAAGCCATCCTGGGCTACGAACTCAACGACGGCGCGAACACCGCCCGCGCCGCGTTGGCCCGAGCCCTGGCAACGGTCTCCGACGGGCAAACTGTAACCACTGTCCGCCTCCACCCCGCGGACCTTGCCGCGCTGGCCGCCGTCGACGTCGGGAGCGTGGCCGGCGTCGAACTCAAGGCCGATCCCGCATTGGACCCCGGTGACGCGATCGCGGAATATCCGCAAGGTTGGCTCGACGCCCGGCTCAGCACCGCTGTGGACAGGGCCAAGGCAGCCCTGCTCGGGAACGACGCATGAGCACTACCGCATACCGGCCGCACGCAGGCCGTTTCCGCGCAGCCCTCGCAGCCGCGGCACCGCAGCGCGTGGGTACCGTGACGTCCGTGCTCGGCCTTGGCCTGGAGGTCGCCGGGTTGGACTGCGCGGTGGGGGATCTGGTGACCGTAGGCGAGGCACCCGGGCTCGACGCCGAAGTGGTTGCCTCGGTCAGTGGCGCCGTGCGATGCATGCCGCTGGGACGGTTGACCGGAGTGGCCGCGGGAGACCCGGCACGGTCCAAGGGCGCTCCCATCCTGGTCCCTACCGGCCGCGGCCTCTTCGGACGGGTATTGGATGCGCTCGGACGTCCGATCGACGGCAAAGGCCCCTTGCCCGCCAGCCCCATGGTCCCCCTGGACAACGAAGCGCCGTCGGCCATGCACCGCGCCAGGGTGGACACCCCGCTCCAGACGGGCGTCCGCGTCCTGGACACCATGGCCACGCTGGGCCGCGGCCAGCGCATGGGGCTGTTCGCAGGCTCGGGGGTCGGAAAGTCCTCGCTTCTGTCCATGATCGCCCGCGGCACCGACGCCGAAGTATCCGTGATCGCCTTGGTGGGGGAGCGCGGGCGTGAAGTGCGCGAGTTCCTCGAAGACGACCTCGGCCCCGAAGGCCTTTCCCGCTCCGTGGTGGTTGTTGCCACGTCCGATGAGCCTGCCCTCATGCGTCTTCGCGCCGCCGTCACCGCCACCCGGATTGCCGAATCGTTCCGCGAAGCCGGGCAGGACGTGGTGCTCATGATGGATTCGCTCACCCGCGTGGCCATGGCCCAACGCGAAATAGGCCTGTCCGCCGGTGAGCCACCCGCCACCCGCGGCTACCCGCCGTCGACCTTTTCCGTACTGGCCCGGCTCCTGGAACGCGCCGGGACCGCCGAAACCGGATCCGTGACCGGTATCTACACGGTGCTGGTGGACGGCGACGACCACAACGAACCGATCGCCGACGCCGCCCGCTCGATCCTCGATGGGCACGTCGTCCTGGACCGGAAGCTCGCCGTCACGGGGCACTTTCCCTCGGTGGACGTGCTTGGCTCGGTGTCCCGCGTGGCCTCCAAGGTCAATTCCGCCGATCGCACGGCGCTTGCGGCATCCTTGCGCAGGGTCCTCGCCGCGCGGCGCAGCGCCCAGGACCTGATCGACGTCGGCGCCTACCACCGCGGCAGCAATCCCCTGGTCGACGCGGCACTGGACCACGAAGCCGCCATCAACGGATTCCTGCGGCAAAGCATGGACGAATCCACCCCGTACAGCGAGTCCTGGCCGGAACTCTTCCGCCTTTCAGCAAGCCTCGAAGGAGCCGCGTGAACCGTCAATTCTCCCTGGCCGGGCTGTTGCGCCTGCGCCAGACACAGCAGGACGCCGCCGCCAGCGGACTGGCCCGCGCCAACTCGCGGACCGCATCCTTGCGATCGCGCCGGGCTGCGGCCCGGGAGGAACTCGCCGAGTCCGCCGGAGCTGCCGGAAGCTCCGCGTCGCTCCTGGCCATCGCGGCCTCCCGCGCTTCCGCGCAAAGCATGTTGGCCGAGCTTGACGCCTTGGCTGCCAGTGCGGAGGCCGAAGCCGCAGAGGCCCGCGCGGAATACACCGAAGCCAAGCGTCGCGCCGTTGGGCTCGAGAAGCTCGAAACCCGCCATGGAGCCGCCTTCGAGGCTTTCGCGCTGCGCGCCGAGCAAGGGGTCCTGGACGAGATCGCGTCCTCCGCGTGGCATCGAAAGGCCACCTCATGAGCATGACCGAGGCCATCGGGCGCATCCAGGGCATCGAGTCGATGTTGCAGCAATTAAGCCAAGGCGTCCGCCCGCAGGCATCGGCCGCGACCGCCGGGACGACGGGGCCTTCCGCGGGCACGGCCTCCTCCACGGACGCGGCGACCTTCGCGCAAGCGTTGAGTACCGCCGTCGGAGGCTCGACGACGCCTGACGTGAGCCAACTTGCTTCTTCTTTGGGGCTCGATGGCACGGGCGCCCTCTCCGGCATTGCGGGCCTCAGCGGTATTGCGGGCAAAGGCGCGCTTTCGGGTGCCGGCACTGGCACAGCCACCGGCACTGTCACGGGCGACGCCGTGGTGGCCGACGCCAAGAAATACGTGGGCGTGCCCTACGTCTGGGGAGGCACCAACCCGGCCGTGGGCATGGATTGCTCCGGCTTCGTGCAGCGCGTCTTCAAGGATCTTGGTGTCGAGCTGCCGCGCGTCGTCAGCGACCAGATGCGTCAAGGCACCCCCGTGGCGTCCTTGGCCCAGGCCAAGCCCGGCGACCTGCTTGTCAGTTTCGGCGGCGAACACATCTCCATCTACCTCGGCAACGGCAAAGCGATCGACGCGCCCGTTCCCGGACAGACCATCCAGATCCGCGATGCGTGGGAACAGCAGTCCAACCTGACGGCAATCCGCCGGATTGTTCCCGCAGGAGGCTCGTGATGCTGTTGTCCGCCGCCGGTGCGGCCCCACCCCGTCCTGCCGCTCCCGGCTCCTCGCCTGTGCCGCAGCCTGGCGCCGCCGCCGGTTTTGAGGCCGTAATGAACGGCGTGCTGGCGTCCGACTCGAAGACCTCCCACGGGACCGCACGGCAGGCGCCCGACGGCGGTGAGCAGGGAACGCCTGCCGCCGACGGTCCCGGGGCGGTCGCCCACGGCGACAAGCCGGAAGCATCGAAGGTCGCCAAGGACCAAGTTGATGCAACGGGTGCGACTGGTCTGCCTGATGCGGCCGGGGCGACGGGTCTGCCCGGTGCGATGGGAGCGGTGGACGCCGCCGGTACGGTGGCTGCTGTTGCGGGCGGACTCGCGATGGCCGGAGTCGCTACGGGATCGGCCGCGCCGCAGGCAAGCGGGTCCGGCGTTGCTGTGCCGGTTATGCCTGCGGGCAGCACTCAGTCGACGCCGGCTGGAACGCGGGTAGGCGGTGCTGTCCCGGAAGCGCTGCCGATCGGGAGCCCTGGTCAAAGCTCATCCCAGCCTGGTCCTATTCCGAGCAGCCCGCTTGCCGATAGCCCGCAGCCGGCCGCCGCTCTGCCCACCGGCCTGCAGCCGGCCGCCGCCCTGACCAGCAGTCCACTGCCCAGCAGCCCGCAGTCGGCCGCAGCCGTGCCCACCAGTCCACTGGCCGCCGCTCTGACCGCCAACCCGCAGCCCACCGGCCTCCAGCCGGCCGCCGCCCTGACCACCAAGCCGCAGCCCACTGGCCCGCAGCCGGCCGCCGCTCTGACCACCAACCCGCAGCCGGCCGTCCTCGAACCCGGGGTCATCCCGATCGCAGCCCGGTCCCGCGAGTCCGGCACCGCCGTCGTACTTTCCAACGGGAAACCCGCGACGCGACAGGACCCGCAGCAGGACCCGCAGCGGATCCTCGGGCAGGACGCCCCCATCGCCGCGGCACCCGGGCTTCCCGCGGGGATTCAGGCCGGAGTTCCGGTGCAGGTGCCGCCAGCGTCGCCACTCCAGCAAGCCCCTTCGGCGGCCCCTCCGGGCATGGCAACACCAACACTCCAGGCAGACCCGGCGAAACTGCTTCCCCAAGTGTCTGGACCGCTGTTCTCGCTTGCATCGGCGGCGCCCGGCGCGCACGTGATGACCTTGAAGCTGTCGCCGGAAGACCTCGGTCCGCTGACTGTCCGGGCGCATATTGAAGGCGCGGGGGTGCGGATCGAATTGTTCGCCCCCGGGGAAGCCGGCCGTGAGGCAGTGCGCAGCATTCTGCCGGAACTGCGGCGGGACCTCAGCGAATCAGGCTTCGGCGCCAGCCTCGACCTGTCCGAACACAACGCTCCGGCCGATGCCGGTGCGGGCGGCTCGGACCCCCGGGACCGGCGCCCGACGGAAAGCCTCGCGTTCCCGCGGGGCAGCGACGGCGAGCCGGTCCGCCTGCCGCGGACCGCCGTCGTACTTCCCCGAAGCAGTACCAGCAGCCTGGACATTCTCGTCTGATGAAGGAGAACCAATAGTGACCATCCAAGCCATTGCGGCAAGCAGCGGAGTCCAGCCTGGCACCACCGCTGGCACCACCGCGCCCAAGCCCGCGCAGACCATGGATTCGAGCATGTTCATGAACTTGCTGGTGACACAACTGAAAAACCAGGACCCGAGCGCCCCGATGGACACCAACCAGATGATGAGCCAGACCGTCCAGCTGTCCATGATGGAGAAAATGACGGAGCTCACCGCCGACGCCAAGGAGAGCTTTTCGCTCCAGATGCGCAGTGCCGCGGCGCAGGTCATCGGCCACAACGTCAGCTACGCGCTCGCGGACGGGACGAAGGGCTCCGGCGTCGCGAGCTCGGTTTCCTTTGCGGCCGGAACCCCCACGGTGGCGGTCGGCGGAGTGAACGTTCCGCTCGATTCGATCAGCGGGATGACGGCTGCGCCATCGCCCGCAAGTACTACGCCCACCGCCTGACGCTCCACTCCCGAACCACCCGAAGAAAGGCAACACCATGCTTCGTTCGCTGTACTCCGGAATCTCCGGCCTCCGTGCCCACCAGGCCATGCTGGACGTCACGGGAAACAACATCGCCAACGTGAACACAGCCGGCTTCAAGGCTTCCTCGACCCAGTTCCAGGACACACTCTCGCAGATGACCCAGGGCGCCGGCGCCCCGCAGGCCGAAACCGGCGGCACCAACCCCGCCCAGATCGGCCTCGGCGTGCGCGTGGCGGGAGTCAGCACCAACTTCAGCCAGGGTTCATCGCAGAACACCGGGCGAGCTACTGACATGATGATCTCCGGCGACGGGTTCTTCATCACCAGCAAGGCCGGCCAGCAGCTCTACACCCGCGCCGGTGCCTTCGACATGGACGCGGCCGGCCGTCTCGTGAGCCCCGACGGCGGCATCCTGCAGGGCTGGTCGGCGGCCAACGGCGCGGTGTACCCGGGAGGTCCCGTTGGCCCGATCGCCCTCTCGCCCAACACGACGTCGGCCGCCGTTGCCACCACCAAGGCCTCGCTTGACGGGAACCTCCCGTCCGACGCGGCCGTTGGGACAAGCGTCGAGCGCCAGGTCAAGGTCTACGACGCCGACGGCGCCTCCCGCAGCCTGACTCTGACCTTCAGCCGCTCTGCGGGCGGCTGGGATGTGGCCGGGGCAGATGCCAACGGCGCCACAGGCCACTCGACGCTCATTTTCGCGAATGGCGCGCTGACCTCGGGCGGAGCCATGACCGTCGGCGGCATCACGGTGGACATGTCCACTGTTACCGGCTTCGCCGCCATGAGCACGCTCACGGTCGGCAGCCAGAACGGATCCGAAGCAGGCAAGCTGGAGTCCTTCACCCTCGGCGGGGACGGCTCACTCATCGGTTCGTTCAGCAACGGTGCCAAGCAGGTTCTGGCGCGCGTGGCCCTTGCGCGCTTCACCAACCCCGGTGGCCTTGAGAAAGCAGGTAGCTCGACATACGTGGCCACTGCCAACTCGGGCGCGGCCCAGTTGGGCGCACCGGGCGACGCGGGACTCGGAACCTTGACTGCCGGGGCCCTGGAGATGTCCAACGTGGACCTCTCCCAGGAATTCACCAACCTCATCGTGGCCCAGCGCGGCTTCCAGGCGAACGCCCGCATCATCACGACGTCGGACGAGGTTCTGCAGGAGCTGACGAACCTGAAGCACTAACGCTAGGGCGGGGCTGCGTCACGCCACGCACCTTTTTGTCGCCCCGACTCCTCCCCAACCCCGGAATCCCGGGCTTGCGGTTCGTTGGGGAGGCTGAAAATGTGCGTGGCGTGACGCTACCCATTCAGAGTTGAAGGGTGGCCGTCCTCGACGCCGGCCACCCTTCAGTCATTGCTGCATAACTTAGAGTCCGGAGACCCCGTTCGGAGTGCCGACGCCCGTCGGTCCGTCCCATCCGGTGCCGGAGAGGCACCATTGGCTCGTGGAGCAAGTGCCCGTCGAACCCGAGGCGACGTCGTTGAATTTCCCGGAGTTTGTGTACGGGATGGAGTTGGCCAGCGCCGTGGAGCTGCCGGAGTTTCCGGAAAGCGCATACATGGCCGCGATCAGGGGTGAGGACAAGCTCGTGCCTCCATATTGGGCCCATGATGAGGCAGTACTGCTGCTCGGCGCATAGACTGCCAATCCGGTCTGCGGATCTGCGACGGCGGCGACGTCCGCAGAGGCGCGCTTGCCGCATCCCGTGCCGAATGTGGCTGCTGCCGGCAATGCGGCATTGACACTTGAGCATCCGGATCCCGAGCCGGACCAGGCAGACTCGCCCCATCCGCGCGTGCTGGTGTTCTTGACCAACGATGTGCCTCCCACCGCGGTGACGTAACTCGAGGAAGCCGGGTAGGACGAGCCGGTATACCCGTTATCACCGGTTGATGCTGTTACGGCAATGCCCGGGTGGTTGTAGTACGCGCCGTAGCTGGAGTCTGCGGAATCCCCGCCGCCATAGCTGTTGGAGATCGCGGCGACGCCGGGCTGTTTGGCGGCCGTTGCCACGGCTGTACCAAGATCGCTGAGGCTGGCTGTTGTCGCCTGTACCACCAGGATCTTGCAGTCCGGGCACGCTGCCGAGACGGCGTCGACGTCGAGCGCTGTTTCGTCGGCCCATCCGGAATTGAACCTGGGAAGCTTGTTGCCGCCGTTTTGGTCCTTGATGGTGAGGCAGCCGTTGCTGACCGTGCATGCCGGAAGACCGAACTGTGAGCGGTAAATGCCGAGATCGCGTTCGAGGTTCGGATAGCCATAGGCATCCACGACGGCGACGGTTCGGCCGCCGGACATGAGGCCCGTGATGTTGTAGGCGCTCTGGATGTCCGCAGGGGTCTTGCCGGTGGCGGGCGGGGTGCTCGAAGCGGGCTTGGCTTGTCCTCCCTGCGGCAGGGCCTTGGCCGGGGCCGTTGAATCATCGACGTACTTAAGCGCAAAGCACGACGCATTGCCGGCTGGGACATCGGCGCAGACCTTCTCCGCATGCCAATTGGCGGACGGAGATGGTTGGGCAACTGCCGCCGGCGCTGTGGCGGAGACCGCACTCACCAATAGCAACAACGCTGCGGAAACGCTAAGGATCTTCTTCACGAAACCTCCACGAGGATCAATAAGATCCGACTTGACAGGATTGTCAACTCGGCGTGACAAGCTTCGCACCAAACATCACAATTGTCACCCACGTCACATTCGCCACCTCGGTCTCATGCGCCACCGGGGAGTTCCACCGTTTGGTTACCGCCGGTTGACGTGATGAGGGCTGCGGATGTGTTCGCGACGGAAGCCGAGGCCGACGACGCGGCCCAGTAGGCGTTTGACCGGTGGCATGTGACTGATGAGCCGCATGAGGTGGATCGGGGGACTTGTTTGGGCGAGGCGTGCGAGCTGGCGGGTCTGCTGTCGTTGCAAGGCCTGTGCAAGACGTACCGCGGGTTCGCGTCGTCGTTGCAGGCGTTGGAGGTCCGCGACGGCGATGGCGCCCCTTAGCAGCGGTACTGCGAGGTGATTGGCCGTGGCGATGGCATCGGCGATCGCGTAATTCACCCCGGCGGCTCCGGCCGGTGACATGGCGTGCGCGGCGTCACCGATACATAACAGGCCGGGCTGGAACCAGCGGCGGAGCCGATTGGAGCGCACCGAGAGCAGCTTGATTTGGTCCCAGTCGGTCAGCTCGGAGAGTCCGGCGGCCAGGAACGGAGCGGCATGTGCCACCCGATCCCGGAAGGCGGGCAGGCCCGTGGCCTGAATCTGCGGGAGTGTTCCTTTTCCCGATGATCGTGCCGCACTGCCAGTAGTCGCCGCGGTCGATCGCGAGGACGATCTGTCCGCCGCCGAGGTAGCCCAGCGTCGGCGGCGCATCCTCGCTGCGTGGCACGCGGAACCACAGCGCGTCGATCGGCATCGGGAACTCCCTGAGCGGAAGGTCCGCGTGGTCCCGGATAACAGAGAACCGGCCATCACACGCGACGGTGAGATCCGCGCGGATCTCCACATCGCCTTGGGCCGTGCGCGCCCGCACGCCGGTAACTTGGCCGCCGTGTCGGAGCAGGCCGGTTGCCTCGGTGCTCATTTCCAGTCTGAAAGCGGGGTATGGCTTGGCCTGGGCGGCCAGGAAGTTCAAGAAGTCCCACTGCGGCATGAACGCCATGAACTTGCACCGGGTGGGCAGGTGCCGGAAGTCCACCAGCCCGGAGGTCTGTCCGTCAACGCCGAGGCGCAGTTCTGGTATCTCTGTGTGCGGCAATCGCAGGAACTCTTCCAGCAAACCCAGTTCGGCCAGTACGTCCGTGGTCGCCGGATGGATGGTGTCGCCCCGGAAGTCACGGAAGAAGTCGGCGTGCTTCTCCAGCACGGTCACCTCGACGCCGGCGCGGGCGAGCAGGTAGCCGAGCATCATGCCGGCTGGCCCACCACCGACCACGCAACAACGGGTTTCCCAAGATGGTGGGCCGGGGTTGGAACCGGGGGCGGTTTCGCCAGGCATCTCTAGCTCATCTCATCGACCGGCTGAGGCCGTCAAGGATGAGGTTTAGCCCGAAGTCGAATTCGTCCCCGAAGTCGTAGCCGGGCTTGAGGACGTGTTCGGTGGCAATCTCGATCATGTGGGGGTATTGACCGGTCGAAAAGCGTTCAACGATGGGCGCCGTAATTTCCGATGCGGTATCCCGGCCGTCAAACGGCAGGGCGGCTTCCTGTAGCGCGAATCCGTAGATGTAACTGTCGAGCAGGGCGTAGGCATGGGCTGTCATCTGAACGGAAAAGCCTGCAGCCCTCAAAGTCGCCAGCGTCGCTTCGTGATGGCGCAGGTTCGCTTCGCCTGGGGAAGAACGGCTCTCCAACAGACCGACCGCCCACGGATGGCGTTTGAGCGCGCTGCGCACTGCGTGTGCCCGCCGGTACATTTCCTCCCGCCAGTCGCCCGCCGGAGAGGGTGATTTGATTTCATTGAAGACCATGTCCACGATGCCGTCCAGAATTTCATCCTTATTGGCCACGTAGTAATAGAGCGACATGGGCTTGGTTCCCATGCTCTGGGCGAGCGAGCGGATGGTCAGCGCTGCGATTCCGGACTCGTCGGCGAGATCCACAGCGCAGCCGAGCACCCTTTCGCGGCTCAGCGGAAGGCGCCGCTCGGGGAGGGGCTGTGCGGTGTCCGGCATTGTGACTCCTTGGGCTCTAGCTATTTGGTACATTGTACGATAATCTTTTTAGTACAGCGTACGAAAAGTTTGCGCACCCAATTGTGTGGAAAGGAACGGCCATGACCTCTGCCCAGCATGCTGCGGAGACTCCGAATTCGGGCGGCTCGCCCGCGGCGCAGCCGCATGCGGCGGTCACGATGCGGGCCATCGTGCAGGAGGCCTACGGATCAGCCGAGGTCCTGCACATGGCGCAGATCCCCACGCCGAAGATTGCCGAAAACGAGGTGCTGGTTCGGGTCCATGCGGCAGGCTTGGACCGCGGGACCTGGCATGTAACCCGGGGCCTGCCCTACGCGCTGCGCCTGGCCTTTGGCATCCGAGCCCCGAAAAACCCCGTCCCCGGGCTGGACCTGGCCGGTACGGTCATGGCGGTCGGAGCGGCGGCGACCCGGTTCGTCGTCGGGGACCACGTCTTCGGCGTCGGGAAGGGCTCTTTCGCTGAGTACGCGACGGCCCGCGAAAGCCAGCTCGCGCTCAAACCGGCGAACATCAGTTTCGAACAGGCCTCGGTGGTCCCCGTTTCCGCTTGCACTGCGCTCCAGGCTCTGCGCGCAGGGGGCCAGATAGTGCCGGGACACAAGGTGTTGATCCTTGGCGCCTCGGGAGGAGTAGGCAGTTACGCGGTGCAGCTCGCCAAAGCAGCCGGGGCCGACGTCACAGGCGTTTGCAGTACAGCCAAACTGGACCTGGTGCGTTCGCTCGGCGCCGACCACGTGCTCGACTACACCGTGCAGGACTTCGCCGACGGCACGGAACACTACGATCTGATCCTGGATATCGCAGGGAACCCCACCCTCGCACGCCTCCGCCGGGCACTCACCCCTACCGGCACGGCCGTTATCACCGGCGGCGAAGAAGGCGGCTCTTGGACGGGTAGTATCGACAGGCAATTCCGGGCCCGTGCGCTGTCCCCGTTCATCAGCCAGCGGCTGACGATGGTCATGGCGACGCAAGGCGTTGCAGACCTCGAATACCTTGCCGGGCTCATCGGCGCCGGAACCCTCATCCCGACTGTCGACCGCAGCTATCCGCTGGAGCAGGTTCCCGATGCCATGCGGTATTTCGACGCCGGCAAAGTGCGGGGGAAAATCGCGATCACCATCCAAGGCGTCCTCGGCAGCTGAAACAGGCCCACGCGGGGACTGGTTGTGATCGGCCCCGCGTCACGCCAGGCGACTTCTTGGCCCAACGACTCCACTCAAACCCCGGAATCCCGGGCTAGCGGCCAGCTCAAGGCATCAAAAACCTGCTCTGCGTGACGCCGGGACAGCCCGCACCAATCACCGAGTTCCCGCCCCGCCCTCTTACAGCGAACTTGCAGCTTCTGTCCGGTTTCCGCACTGTGTCCGGTTCTATCCTGAGGGGGTGGAACAGAATACGGAGTCCGGGAGTGGTGATCGGGCAGCCTCGCGGGAAGACCGTGAGTCCCACTTGAGGTTGAGCCGGCGCGGCTTCCTTAGCGGGGCCGGGATGGCAGGCGCGGGATTGCTCGCGGGACTCGGCATCGCGAGGACAGGCGTATTGCCCGGAGGCACGGCCCCGGTCAGCGCGGCTACACCGACGCCGACGGCGTCACCCTCGCCGTCGGCGGGCAGTACGGCTTCCGCCCCTGCGATCCGTAGCTTCGTTTCCACCGCTTTGACCGCTGCGCGCGTTGCCAGCTGGGCTACCGGTCCTACCGGGGCAGGCCTGCTGTTCGTGGGTCCGATGGGCCACGGCACCAACGGGCTGATCATGGACAACCACGGTGAACCGGTATGGATGGAGCCGACAGGTTCCGGGGTGACGGACCTTCGGGTACAAGCCTTCGAAGGCCAAACGGTTTTGACTTATTGGACTGGAATCGGAACCGGGGGACACGGTGCAGGAAAGGGCGTCGTCAAGGATGTCCACTACCGCACCGTGGCCGAAGTCAACACAGGCAACGGACTGCAAGCGGACCTGCACGAGTTCACCATCACCCCCGCCGGGACGGCGTTGATGATCTCCTACCCGACCATTCGGCATGACCTGACGTCGGTGGGCGGACCTGCGCAGGGCTACATGTTTGATTGCCACGTCCAGGAAATCGGCATCCGTTCTGGCAAGGTCCTCTTCGACTGGACGGCCTCGGACCACATCGACGTCACGGAGTCCTATGTGCGCCCGTCCGACAACCCCAAGGCCGACGGCTCGGACGCGACGAAAGCGTTCGATCCGTTCCACCTCAATTCCGTGGACGAGAGCGGGGATGCACTCCTTGTCTCGTCCCGCCACACGCACACCGCCTATTTGATCGGCCGTTCCGACGGGAAGATCCGTTGGCGTCTGGGCGGGAAGCGCAGCGATTTCTCGATGACGCCGGAGTCTGTCTTCGCTTGGCAGCACGACGTTCGACGCCGGCCCAACGGCATCATCAGCATGTTCGACAACCATTACAACCAAGGCACCACAGGGACGTCGCGCGGGCTGCTCCTCGCCGTCGACGAAAAGGCGCGCACCGCCGTCGTCAAGCAGGAGTTCAGCAGGGGCGGCCACCGGGGCGATGCCGAAGGGAACGTCCAGTTCCTTGATAACGGGCACGTTCTGGTGGGCTGGGGAGCGGACCCCGCCGCCACCGAATTCACTCCCGACGGGAAAGCGGTGTTCGAAGCGACCGGACTGGGCGACGCCTCCTACCGCACCTACCGCTCGCCGTGGACAGGCCGGCCGGACACCGTCCCGGACTTGGCGGCGGTGCCCGGCAACGGGTCCACGATGCAGCTCTACACGAGCTGGAACGGCGCAACCGAGGTTGCCAAGTGGAGGTTCCTCACGGGAACCGGTCCCGGGTCCATGGCCGAAGCCGTGACGGTTCCGCGCCGGGGCTTTGAAACGTCGATGGCGGTGGCCACCGCGCCGAGGGCCGCCGTCGAGGCTTTGGACAAGTCCGGCAACGTTTTGGCGACGTCCGCGGTCATCGCCACTGCCTGATTCCGGGCTCTTCGCTTCCCGGCCGAGTTCCGGCCGAGCTACGGCCGCCTCCCGGCCGCCTCCCGGCCGCCTCCCGGCCGAGCTACGGCAATATGTGTTCGTGCGCGGCTGCCTCCAAGGCCTCGGCTTCTTCCTTGGCCATGCGGGTCTCTGCCTCGACGTCGATGCGCCGGGTCATGAGCCAATACAGCCCAGCGGAGACGGGGAGCCCGATAAACAGCGAGATGTCGGCGCCGTCAAGCGCGTGGGCTATGAACCCGACGAAGAGCTTACCCGCCGAGAAGAAGGGAATCATCACCACAAAGCCGACGAGGTAGGAGATGATGCCAGGCCAGCCCCAGCGTCCGTAGATTCCGTCCGGCTTGAAGATCTCCGCGATGGCGTAATGGCCCTTGCGGACGATGAAGTAGTCCGTGAGGTTGACCGCCGTCCACGGAATGAAGAAGTACAGCACCAGCAGCAGGAAGTCGTTGAAGTTGGCCAGGAAATCGGCCGAGGCAAGGTTCGCCAGGACCACGGAAATGAGTGCGGTGATGGAGATCGTGATGATCCGGAGCCTCAGGGTCGGCCTGATCTGCCGCACGCTGTCGATGGACGATATCAGGGTCAGCGAACCGCCGTACATGTTCAGGGCGGTCACGGACACCAAACCCAGGGCGGCGACAATCAAGGCGATGTCACCGAATCCGCCGAAGAGCTGATCGGCGGTGGACTTGATCGAGCCGATGGTTTCGAAGTTCTCGCCGGCCGCGGCGCCAATGTAGGCGCCCAGGAACATCACCCAAATACCGCCGAGGGCGCTGCCCCAGAACGTCCACCGGAAGGTGCCGCGTCCGCTGGACGGCGGAAGGTAGCGGGAGTAGTCCGAGACGTAGATGGCCCAGGAGATCTGGTAGCCGGCCGCGACGCCCAGCTGGCCCAGGAACGGCACCAGGTGGAAGTCGGCCAGGTTGTATGCGCCCGCGGGTATGGTCAGCTTCACGGCCGCGATGGTGAGCAGCGCCAGCATGATGATGGTCAGGTACGTCAGGTAGCGCTCAAAGGCGTGGATGAGGTCGTAGCCGAACAAGGCGATCACCACGGCAATAATCGTGACCACCCAGAACCAGAGGCTTTCGGACCCGACGTTGACCGATTTCTGGATGGCCTGGCCTGCCAGGATGGTGTTGAAGATGTTGAATCCCGCGTACTGGAGATAGGCGAACAGCCAAACGAGCAGGGCGCCGATGTAGCCGAATTGCGGCCGGGACTGGATCATCTGCGGCAGGCCGAGTTGGGGGCCCTGGGAGGAGTGCGCTGCCATGAACAGCGTGCCGACGAGCACTCCGATGGCGATCGCGAGCAGCGACCAGATCAGGTTGCCGCCGGTGGTGATGCTGATCAACCCTACGGCCAGGGTGGCGATCTGGGCATTGCTGACGAACCACAACGGCCCGATGTGTGAGACTTTGCCGTGCCGTTCGTTCAATGGAACGTAGTCGATCGACCGGACCTCCAGTCCGCGGCCCGATCCTTTGTCGGTGGTAGTGCTCATGGCGTTTCTCCTTCGATGCGTAGGTGCATCTTGACTTTGGTTTAGCACAGAGTTGGGCGGCCTAGAAGAGGCCGCGAGATTCCTAAACGAGCCGGTGGTGCCGCCACGTGGGGAACTGGTCCCGGGCTGCCTGGACGGCACCCGGTGACATGTCAAGCGTCGCGGCGGCCGGCTCAGTGCCGAGGCTATGCAGGACAGCTCCCAGGGGGTCAACGAGCATGCTGTAGCCGATGGATACCGGTGGAGTCTGGGAGACCGCCGCCACGTACACCCCGTTCTCGATTGCCCGGGCCTTGGCCAAGGTGGCCCATTGCTCGGTCTTGGCCGTGCCGGGAACCCACGAGGAGCAGACGAGGAGCACCTCGGCCCCCGCGTCGGCCAGGACGCGCGCCAACTCCGGGAAGCGCAGGTCGTAGCAGGTCATCAACCCGAACGTCATGCCGCCGCAGGAAAAGGTGACAGGCACCGGCTCCGGCGCTGGTTTGATGTAATCCGATTCGCGGAATCCTTGGCAGTCAAACAGATGGATCTTCCGGTAGCTGGCGAGGCGGGAACCGTCCGGACCGATCGCCACCAACGTGTTGAAGGCCCGGTCACCTTCCCCGGACGCGTCCCCTTCCCCGGAGCTTTCCAGGAGGCCAACGACGACGGCGATCCCGTAACGTGCCGCCGTCGCCTGGAGCCTTGCGGCCACCGGGCCGTCAAGGGGTTCGGCCATGTCCACGAAGCTCTGATCCACCCGGCTTTTCTCATACGTCGAGTACTCCGGGAACACAATGAGGTCAGAGCCCTCGCGGGCGGCCCTGGCACCGTAGTCCGCGATGAGGTCGAGGTTACGGCCGACGTCCGTCCCGGAATCGATCTGGGCTAGGGTGATGCGCACGCAGTCCTCATTTCTCAGTGTTCAAGCAGCAAGCTGTGACATGCCGTCACACCAAGGCGGCTTCCTTTTCCTCCATCACCATCTCCGGCGGTGCCTTCCGGAACCCCTTGGTGATGATGCCCAGCACCACGACGCCGACGCAGAGCCAGATCAGCCCGAGCGTGATCGCATTCGAGTCCAGCTGGGAGAGCAGGAACCCGTCGATGATCGCGCCCACCGCCGGCATGGCCACGTAGAACAATACGCTGAGCCGGTGCCCCGAGCGTCGTTGGCGCAAGTAGTAGGCAATGACCGAGATGTTGACGAGCGTGAAGGCCGTAAAGGCACCGAAGTTGATGAACGACGTCGAGGTGGCAACGTCTAGGAACATGGCGATGAGTCCCACCGCCCCTGTGATGACCAGGTTGAACACGGGCGTGTGGAAGGACTTGTTCAGCGCCCCGAAGACCTTCTTCGGCAGGACTGAATCCCGGCCCATGGCGTACAACAGGCGCGAGGCGCTGGCTTGTGCCGCGAGCCCGGAAGCAAACTGGGACACCACGAGTCCCGCCAGGAAAACTGCGCCGAAGAGCTGCCCACCGATCTTCAGGGCAATGTCCGACGCCGCCGACGCAGAATCGTCGAACACTCCGCCGGGATGGATCAGCTGGGTTGTGTAGGACACGACAACGAAGATCGCGCCGCCGATGAGTGCGACGAGCATGATCGCCTTCGGGACGGTTTTCTTCGGCTCGATGGTCTCCTCGGTAAGGGTGGACACGGCGTCAAAGCCGAGGAACGAGTACGCGGCGATGGCGGCTCCGGCGGTGATCTTGTCGAAGCTCGATGTGTCGTTGAAGAAGGGAGCGGTGCTGACCAGGGCGCTCGCTCCGGCGGTTGAGAGCAAGGTTCCAACGGACAAGGCAACGAAGAGGACTATCACCAGGAGCTGGAAAGCCATCAGCAGGTAGTTGGCCTTGTCGGCCACTTTGACTCCGACCACGTTGAGCAGCGTGGTGATGGCGATGAACGCGACAATCCAGACCCCGATGGGGATGGCGGGGAATTGTGCAGTGAGGTAGGAGCCTCCGATCAGCCAGATGACCATCGGGAGGAACAGGTAGTCGAGAAGGACTGCCCAACCGGCCAGGAATCCGATCCGGGAATCGATGGAGCGCCGGATATAGGTGTACGCGGAGCCGGCCACCGGATAGGCAACCGCCATCCGTCCGTAGCTCTGCGCGGTGAAGAGCATGGCGACCATGGCCACCAGATAGGCCGACGGCGATGCGCCGCCGGTGGTTTCGGCGATCACGCCGAATATCGCCAGGACGATGAGCGGGGTCAGGTATGCCAGCCCGAACAGGACCAGGGAGGGCAGTTTCAGGGCGCGCGTGAGGCTCGGTTGCGTTGTCACCGGTGGTTCCTTAGGAGTTGGAGGACCGCGGGGTCCACATGGTCGGGTCGATCCGCCCTTGGTAGATGGGCAGCTCGATGGGCGGCTCGCCGGGGCGGAATTGGGACCAGGGACGGTTGAGGTTTTCGGTCCCGTGCGTGCGGACGTGCTCGACGGCGGAGAGGTCCAGTTCCGCGGCGAGAAGGGTGGGGGCGTCGTCGTCGGCCTCGGCTATGGTGTTCCCCTCGGGGTCGACGATCAGGCTGAGTCCTTTGCCGGTGGGGCCCGCGCAATTGACGCTGACCATGAAGACCTGGTTCACAATCGCGTTTGCCTTGGCGAGGACGAGTTCTTGCTTGCGGTCCGCCGTCGTGGTTTTCACGACGTTGAGGATGACTTCGGCGCCCATCCACGCAAGCTGGCGGGTTACCTCGGGGAACCAGGCGTCGTAGCAAATGTTCAGGCCCACCCTGCCGATCCCTTCCAGGTCAACGGTCGTGAAGCGATCGCCAGGGTCGTAGGGCTCAAAGGGGCGCCAAGGGAAGACCTTGCGGTAGTAGCCGGCAAGGTCGCCTTCCGGCGAAAGGACCAACTGGGTGTTGAACAATTGCCCCTCGGGGCCGCGTTCGCAGACGCTGCCCGGAACCAGCCAGATACCCAGGTCCGCTGCGAGCTGCCGCAGCTCGTCGACCCGCGGACCGTCCAGCGGTTCGGCAGAGTCCTGCAACACTTCAGTGCGCTGCTGATCCGGGTAGGTGTCCCCAAAGAGGTGCAGCTCGGGGAAGACCACGAGCTTGCTTTGCGGTTGGATCGCGACGGCGGCGGCGACCTCGGCCGCGAAGGCCTGGATCGGCTCGCCGATCAGCCGGGGTGCCGCTTGGGCAGCGATGAGGGGAAGGATGCGTTGCACTTGTTTCTCCACGTTGTCGTTGTGACTCGCCTCATATTAGATCATAATGATCAAATAAAAGGAAGGTGGATTTTGCCCCGTAAAGTAGCGGATATGACCCGACAGCTCGAGGATGCCACCGGCGACTCACCCATCGATGCTGCCCCCTTGCTCGGAATCGACCGCAGGAGCGCAATCGACGCCGTGCGGCTACGGATCGGCATGGCCATATCCTTGGGGCTGCTCCAGCCGGGGGAGAGGCTGCCCGACCAGCAAGACGTTGCGCTTGGCCTGTCGGTCAGCCCGATCACGGCCCGCAGGGCCCTGGCAAGCTTGGCTGATCAGGGCGTCGTTGTCCGGCGTCGCGGACGCGGCGGCGGAACCTTTGTCGCTGATGAGCCGCCGCGGAACGTGCTCGAGCAGCTCGCTGCGTCGCCCGCAGAATCCCTTGCCGTGAACCGGCTGGTGGACCGCCGGCTCCTGTTCGAATGCGCGGTCACCCACTTCGCCGCAGTCAATGCCACGGCAGCGCAACTTGACGAGCTGGAGCGGCTTACCCAGGAAATGGCCGGATCAAGCAATTGGTCCGAGTATCACCAAGCCGACGAGAGGTTTCACCGGCTCGTCGCGGCGGCCTCGGGCCTGGGCGCTGCAGTCGACGTCTACAACGAGGCGTTGGCGGCACTCTACGCCTACTTCATCCCGTACCCGATCGAGTTTCTCCACGAGTCCAATCGGGACCACATCGCTCTGGTGAACGCCCTGCGGGCCGGCGACGATCTGGGCGCGGTGGAGGTATCGCGGCGGCACGTGGATGTGTTGCATAAGACGATGTTCATGGGCCTGGCTGGCGGCGACGGCGCTAAAAGGGGCAATTAGCAGATCCTGCGCTTTCGTCCGGGATATCGGACTAAAGATGGCCACCTTTCCGTGATCACTGTCACTTTGCATGCTCTGATTGATTCTCAGTTGGGGACATCGGACTTCGGTTTTCAAAGTGAGGATCAGGCATGCAGGCCACAGGAAAAGCGGGAACGGGTGGGCCGCGCGTAGAGCGTCGTTCCATCGACTTTGTCCCGGAAAATGAGCGCCATGGTTCGCCCGGCCAGCAGTTCACGCTCTGGTTCGGGGCGAACATGCAGATTACCGCCATTGTCGACGGCGCCTTGGCAGTGCTCTTCGGCGCGGATGCGCTGTGGGCGATCATCGGCCTCCTGGTCGGAAACCTTCTGGGTGGCGCTGTCATGGCGCTCCACGCGGCCCAGGGGCCGAAGCTCGGCTTGCCGCAGATGATTTCCAGCCGGGCGCAGTTCGGAATTTTCGGGGCCGTGATTCCCCTGGTGCTGGTTGTCGTCATGTACCTCGGCTTCGCGGCAACCGGTACTGTCCTCTCCGGACAGGCGATCAGCCTCATCCTCCACACGGGCACCCCGGCCGTGGGCATGATCGTCTTCGGGATGCTGACGATCATCGTGGCGACCCTGGGTTACAAGTACATCCACATGCTGGGCCGCATTGCGACCGTCGTCGGTATCCTCGGCTTCACGTACCTGGGCATCAGGATGCTGATCAGCCAGGACGTCGGCGCACTCTTGGGAGGCGGCGGTTTCGAGTTCCCTACCTTCCTGCTCGCCATTTCGCTTGGCGCCGGATGGCAGCTGACGTACGGTCCGTACGTGGCGGACTACTCCCGGTACCTCCCTTCGAACACCCCGACACGAAAGACGTTCATGTCGGCGTACTTCGGCACGGTGATTGGTTCCCAATGGTCCATGACCCTGGGCGCACTCTTCGCTGCCCTCGCATTGCCCAAGGGCGCACGGTTCCTGGACGGCCAAGTCGCTTTCCTCGGGAACCTGAGCGGCGGCGGACTGATCGCGGTGGTCATCTACCTGGTCATCGTGACCGGAAAACTGACCGTCAACACGCTGAACGCTTATGGCGGCTACATGACCATGCTTACCTCGGTCACAGCGTTCACCCGCAAGTCCGCGGTAGCGTCATGGACCCGGTTCGCCTATGTGATCGGCTTTATCGGACTCTCGGTACTCATCGCTGTCCTCGCTTCTCCCGATTTCATCGCCAACTTCAAGAACTTCGTCCTTCTCCTGCTGATGGTATTCATCCCCTGGAGCTCCATTAACCTGGTGGACTACTACCTGGTTTCCAAGGAAAAGGTAGACATTCCGGCCCTGTATGACCTGAACGGGCGCTACGGGCGTTGGAACAAGACTGCGCTGATCAGCTACGCGATCGGCATCGTCGTACAGATCCCGTTCCTGGCGCAGACCCTCTACACGGGACCGATGACGGATCTTCTGGGCGGGGCCGATATCTCCTGGCTCGTAGGCCTCGTGGTCACGGCAATCGTGTTCTACCCGCTGGCAAAGAGGAACTCGAACGCTCCGGCTGAGATGGTCTACCCGACGGAACCCGGCACGGAGGCGGCAGCTCCGCTGGCCGGCCCGGTGTCGAACACCGCGGCAGTTTAGGCCCTGCCCTCGTTTCCCCCAGACGCTCGCTCACCTTTGGGGCGTTTCCGGCGGACGCTCGCTCACTTGAGGTGAGCGAGCGTTCCTGCTTTTGTGCGTATAGGTGAGCGAGCGTCGCGGCATCTGACCTTATTTGTGAGCGAGCGTCGCGGCGGCACGGCGGGAACGACGTCGGGATCAGGCCTGGGTGCCGAGCCTGCGGGAAATTTCCCGGGCACACCTGGACACTTCCGGAATCCACTCCCGGGCGACGTCCTCGATGCGGACCGCCCTTTCTTCGGCGGTCTCGGCGTCCTTGGCGCGGTGCCGAGTGCCTCCGCCGGGAAACGCCCGGTTCGACACCGTCAGCGTCACACTGGCCACCGGGTAGCGCTGCCGGTCAAGGACTGCGACTGCCACAGAGGAAAATCCCTCCGTGACCTCGTCCTGCTCCCACGCATATCCGAGCGACCGTGCCCGCGCCAGGAGATCCTGCAACGCGGGCAACGATTGCGGGCCTTTGCTGTGGCGTTCCGCGAAGGCCTCCGGTCCCGGGAAAAGAGCAGCCACCTGGGCGGGGTCCATCTGGGCCATCATCGCCCTGCCGCTGGCTGTCAGGTGGGCCGGAAGCCGCACCCCGGTGTCGGTGACCAAGGGGCTTTGCCGCGGCGCACGCTCCTCGATCACGTAAACGACGTCGCGCCCGTGCATCACGGCAAGATGGGCAGTCCGGCGGGTCCGGGCGACAAGCCGGGACAAGGGGAACCGGGCAATCCGCTGGATTGGAGCTTGCCGCGAATACCCTGTCCCCAACTCGTGGGCGGTCACTCCCAAGGCATACTTGCGCTCTTCGGGAAGATGAACCAGGAAGCCGTCATCGATCAGCGAGGCAATGAGTTGATACGTGGTTGACCGGGGCAAGCCAACATCGCGCGCAATGATCGACGCGCTGACCGGGCCAGCCTGGCCGGCGACGAACCTGAGAACCGCCAGCACCTGCGCCGCGGCCGGCGCCTTGGGCCGCACGGATTGACTGTACATTGTCCTAGAATACGCCCCGGATTGTCCGGTATACCGGACGTTTGTAGGACGAACTAACGAACCCGCCTAAGGCAACCCCTCCAACCGGGCCCGCGCTGATTCCGCGGTCCGGCGTTCCCGGGCGGCCGTCCGCGCTGCCTGTTTGTGGTTCCGCTCGGCCAGGGTGATCGCCCACTCCGTGGCGGCAAGCTCCTGCTGCAGCGCAGCCAGCTTGTCTTTGGCAGCTTTGACTTCGACGGCGAGTTGCTCGCTCCGGCGCACGCCCTCCGACTTTTCGCGCTCGGCCTGGGCGAGTTCTAGGTCAGCCTTGTCCGCACTGCGCTCAGCCTCCACGAGCGCAGCCTGTGCCTTCTCGCGTTCGCGCTCCGAGTCAGCGCGGCCGCGCTGGGAGTCTGCCCGCCCGCGCTGCCGCCCGCCGTCGTCGGACCCTTTTTCGGTGGTATCCACCGCGGGAATTGCGCCCGCAACCGCCACCGCGCCGGAGAGGTCCACGGGTTCCAATCCGTTCGTGGACAACGAGCGCACCAGCTGTCCGCTGCGGAGCGCCGCGGCAGCGCCGGGATCCGTCATGGCGGCCCGCAGCGTCGCCTCGATCTCCATCGCGGCGGCGCCACTGATTTTGACGCCCAGGCCTTCCGCCACTGCCCGGGCCTGCTCGACGGCGGCCCCCAGGACGCGCGGGCGCTGCTGGCCGAGCGTGCGGAGACGGTCGTGGTCCTGCTGCTCCTGGGCTACCCCGAGCGATGCCCCGAGTTCCAGGACACCCGCGAATTCCTTGGTGCCGTGCCGGACGAGCATGTTGACTGCCCACGCCGCCGTCGAAGGCTTGGGCAACTGTGCGAGCTGTTTCGCCAGTTCCGCTTCCCCTGCGGACTTGGCTTCCGTTGCCCGCGCAGTGCGGGCCGCTGTGAACGCCGAGGGAACCAGTGTGTAGAGTTCGGCGGCGATCGCGGCCAGATCCATCGTGGACGCCCGCGCTGTGCTAATCGGCCAGGAACCCGGCGAGTGCGTCAGCCATCACTCCAGGTTCCCAGCCGTGGTTGGCGCCCGGAATGGTGGCTTTGCGGGCACTCGGGATGTTGGCCACGATGGAGTCGGCCGCTTTCGGCATGATCGGGATGGTTTGCTCGCCGACGATCGCAAGGGTGGGCTGGGTGATTCCGGACCACAGCTGGGCGCGTGGCGCGGACTGAGTCCATGCGAGGGATTCGGCATCAGCGGAAAGGCTGGGACCCAACTCGAGCATGATGGGCCATCCTGGACTGTTCTTGGCCCCGGCGAGCCACTCGGGCGGCATGTCCTTCATGTAGTACTCGATGGTGCTCGCCTTGTCGCCGGATGCGATCCGTTCCTGGAGCCCGGCGAAGAATTCTGCCCCGCCGGTGCCGAGTTCATCGCTCAGGGGAGTCTCCCAGAGGGCCAGCTTCGTGACGGGCAAGCCTGCTGCCGCCGCAGCCAGGGAAATCGAGCCACCGGAAGAGCTTCCGAAGAGCGCAGCTTGGCCGCCCGCCATATCGATGAGCGTGGCCAGATCGTCGATGTTGTCCTTAAGGGTGAATGACGGAGCCTCGGCGCTTTCCCCACGGCCGCGCCTGTCGTAGTTCAGCACCTTGAAACCCTTGGCGGCCAGGAGCTTGGCCATTTCCACCGTGTTGGCGTCGAATCCCCTGAATTGCATTGCACCGCCAACCAGAATTACGGCAGGTCCCTCGCCGTATTGGTCATACCCGATGCGGGTACCGTCTTTCGAGATCGCAAATTCGGACATCCCAGATCCTTCGATGTGGCGGACAGTAGGTTCCTAAACTCTGGCGCTCGGCCACCGACGGGTCAAGGGGAGAAGGGGGCGGGCCAGGAGTTCTTAAGAGCTTCTTAAATGCCGCGCGCGAGAGTGGAAGCAGGCCGCACAACGGCCGTCACCCCCGAACCGGAGAGCCGCATGCCATCAGACGCCAAGCAGAACGATTCCACGAAAGGCCGCGCTTCCGCCGTCGGCCCTCACGGTGTGCCGTTGCTTCCGCAGCCCCGGTACTGGCTTCTGTGGGGCATGGTTCTCGCCGCGGCAGTCCTTGCCCTTGGCTTCGGCGTGCAGTCGATAACCGGCCTTACCGCCAACGAATTGGGCGTTGACCAGGAACTCAGCCGCCATCACGTGGGCGCATTGACCACCGTGGCCATGGCACTGAACTTCCTTTTCGCCCCCGTAGCGGGAGTGTGCATTGTCCTGGTGATCGGCTTGTTCGTTTTCCTGGTTCGTAAGTCCTTCGTGCGGGCGGTCATGTTTGTGCTCTTCGCATGTTCGGGCTGGGCTGCCAGCGAGGTCTTCAAACTCATCGTTGCCCGTCACCGGCCCAGCCCTGCGCTTCTTTTCGACCCCCTGGCTCCGGAAACGGGTTCCAACAGCTTTCCCAGCGGCCATACCGCCTTCGCCGTAGCGCTCGCCTTCGCCTTGTACTTCCTGGTCCGGGGCACCCGATGGGGCGTCATCACCGCGTGGGCCGGCGCCGTCCTGGCCATAGTGGTGGCGTGGTCCCGGATCTACATCGGAGTCCACTACCCCAGCGACGTTGTGGCGTCATTCCTGGCCACCAGCGCCGTAGTCATCGCCTTGGCCGGGCTCTGGAACCGGTACGCACCGCGAGTGATCGGGCGGCTGCCTTTTGGTGTTGCTCCAGAAGCAGCCTCGTCGGGCGCAACAACGACCCAAGCACACGGATCCTGAGGAGGACCCCCATGCACGTACTTTCTGCCATGCCCGCATTCCTTGATCCCACCACCCTCCTTCAGGGCTTGGGTCCCGCGGCGCTGGGCGTAGTGGCGTTGATCGTCTTCATCGAATCCGGTCTCCTTTTCCCTTTCCTGCCCGGTGACTCTTTGTTGTTCACTACCGGCCTGCTTCACCAGCAACTGCAGCTCGAATTGCCGGTGTTGATCGCGGTCGTATCCGCCGCCGCCATCGCCGGAGACCAGATCGGCTACATGCTCGGGCGCAGGTTCGGACGGCGCTGGTTCAAGGATGATGCCCGGGTCCTGAAGACCGCGCACCTGGACACAGCCGAGGAATTCTTCAAGCGCCGGGGCGGCCCTGCGATCGTCCTGGCCCGTTTTGTCCCCATTGTGCGGACATTTGCCCCGCTGAGCGCAGGCATCGCCCGCTACAACTACAAATCCTTCACCCTGTGGAACGTCGCCGGTGCCGTCATTTGGGCAACCTCCGTGACCCTCCTGGGCTCCTGGCTGGGGCACTATGAGTTCGTGGCCAAGAACATTGACGCCATCGCCGTGATCATGGTTTTGATCTCCGTCTTGCCATGGGGAGTCGAGTTCCTCAAAAAACGCAAGGCCAAGGTGGGCGCCGCGAGTGGGCGTGCTGAGGAGTAACCGGCGTTTCACGGAACAATAGACCGCATGACAACAGCTGACCGGCCGTCCCTCCTCGTGGTCGAAGACGACGCCGCCCTGGGGCCGCTTATCAGCGAGCTCCTGGAGCCCGACTTTGCCGTTCACCTGGCCGTCAATGGGAGCGAGGGCCTCCACCTCGCATTGACCCGGAGTTGGGATGCGATGGTCATTGACCGGGGGCTGCCGGTCATGGACGGTATCGCACTGATCAAAGCCCTTCGGGCCAAAGGGATTGGCACCCCGATCCTCATCCTGACGGCGCTCGGTGCCACCGATGAGAAGATCCAGGGCCTTGATGCGGGGGCGAACGACTACATGAGCAAACCGTTCGACGCCATGGAACTGGCCGCCCGTTTGCGAGCCTTGACGAGGACGTACGCCCGGCCGCCCCGGACTCTGGGAATCGGGGATTGGGAGCTCGACGCCGGTGCCCGTTCCATGCGCTCCGTGTACGGTTCCGTGGTCACCCTGACGGCCAAGGAAGCCGGGCTCCTCGAAACCTTGGCTGGCGAACCCGAACGTGTCTTTACCCGTGAAGACCTCATCAACGCACTGTTCCATCCCACGGACCAGCCGGGCGTGATCGACACCTACGTCCACCACTTGCGCCGTAAGATCTCCAAAACAGTGATCCGGACGGTCCACGGCCTCGGATACCAGATCGGCGACCCCCATGATTGAGAACAATTCCCATGACTGAGAATCCGGACCAGGCGACGCTCCGCAAAGCGTCCCTGAAGATCGCAGTGCGGATCAGCGCGGCATGCGCGGTTTTGGTTCTTTGCCTGCTGGCGGCCGCCGCGATCTACCTCTTCAACCAAGCACAGCATCCAACGCTGCCCGGACCAGGCGAAACCGACTCCGTCTATGCGTACCTGGACACAAAGGACCTCCTGAAGGCCATGATCGTTGCCGGCATTGCGGGGATACTCCTTGCCGGGGCCATCGGCTGGCTCAGCGCACGGAGTGCCATCAGGCCCCTGGGAGAAGCGCTCGCATTACAGCGACGGTTCGTGCAGGATGCAAGCCACGAGTTGCGCACACCACTGGCCATCCTGGATGCACGTGTCCAGCTGGCCCAGCGCGATGCCCCCGCGGATTCAAAAACCGGGGAAGCTCTCGCCCGCATCCGCAACGACACCGCGACCCTCACCGGCATCGTCAACGAATTGCTTGTGGCAGCCACCGGCTCGCCTCCGGATGTATCGGCAGAGCCAAGCGATCTCGCCAAGGTGGCGGGCGCCGTCGTCGAGAGCTTGCAACAGCTCGCGGGGGAGAAAAACGTCCGCGTCACCCTGATGGAAAAGGACCGCCCCTTGGCGCGCATTGACAGCAATGGCTTCCGCCGGGCACTCCTTGCCCTGGCCGACAACGCGCTGGCGCACACCCCTGCTGGCGGCCAAGTGGGGATTACGACGGCGGTGCTCGGCAACCGCGCGGTGGTCACCGTCTCGGATTCCGGGGCCGGGATCAAGGGAGTTGACCAGGCCCGGATCTTTGACCGCTTCGTGAGGACCCACACTCCGGACGGTGTACCGGGCCAGCGCAGCTTCGGAATCGGCTTGGCGTTGGTCCGTGAAATCATCACGGGCGCCCGCGGCACTGTGGAGGTTGAGCGCAGCGGTCCGCGGGGAACGGTCATGAGGATCACGCTGCCACTCGCCCCGACCGGCACGGCACCTCGCCCGGCATAGCTTTCTTAGGCGGCCTGCAGTTCGGTGGCGTGGGCGTACTTGAGGGCCTTGGCATGGTGTCGCAGTCGCCGCCGGTGGCGTTTGGAATGTGGCGGCGCGATGTCGGGCGGGTCCGTGCTTCTTGTCGGCCTGGTTCCGGGGAGGGGTGGGGCTGTTGATTGGTAGTGGTGTCCGGTGGGGGTGCGGATGTCCAGGACGTGCCGTGTCCCGGGGCTTGTTTGTGCCGTGCCGGTTTGTGCGGTCCGGGTTTGTGCTGTCCAGCCGGGGAGTTCTTTGGTGTGGTTGCAGGCTTCGCACAGGCCTGCCCCGTTGGCCAGGCTGGTGGTGCCGCCGTC